>NZ_JABKKK010000013.1:0-81524 GCF_013166535.1 Prevotella sp. PTAC | reverse complement strand
CCAGGGCTTCAACCCTGAAAGCGGATGCAAAGGTAAGGACTTTAAGGACACAAACCAAATAATTTTAAGAAAAAATTCGAAAAACAACGGTAATTTTATACTAAATTGACGCAGGTCAAGGAAAACAACGCAAAAACAAGACAAAAACACAAAAACAAACAAAAGAAAAGGAAATGAAAATGAAAAAGAAAGAAAAAGGGAAAAAGACAGAAAAAAGAAAGAAGGAGAGAAAAGAAGGACAGGCCAAAGAAAAAAACAGCAAAAAAAACAAGGAAGGAGAAAGAGAAAGAAAGAGAAAAACAAGAGAAGGAACAGAAGTCGGATACACAGGAATAGAGAAGGACAAAGCAAGTCCAGATACTAATTACACATATATAATATATAAAGAGACAATGGCTACAATCTTTTTTATAAATGAAATACAAGGCTGCCATAAACCACACGGTATACAATTTCTTGTAAACGGACAATATAAAAAAAGAGGGGCATACTGTAAAAAGCAAGCAAAAAAGTTTAGTGACTAACTTTTGAGACGCACCGCAATAATCAGATAAAAAAATGAGGGGCACTTCATTCAAAGTGCCCCATCCTCTTCTTTTTCACTTTTACGATTTTATACTCCAATAATATAAAATCACTGTTGTATTTAAAATACTAGATATTCAAAAATAATATAATAAGGTAATAACACCCGGTTATTTACGGTCACCCATTATTCTGAGAAGATGCAAGAACAGGTTTACGAAATCAAGATAAAGAGACAATGCACCTAAAAGTGCGATTTTCTGCGCTGTCTCACCTGTATCTCCAGCTTCCCAAAGCATTTTCTTTATTTTTTGAGTGTCATAGGCTGTCAATCCAACAAAGACGAGGACACCGACATAGCTAACTATCAGTTCCAATCCTGTACTCTTCAAGAATATATTTACCACGGAAGCGATTATAATACCTATCAATGCCATGAAAAGGAATTTTCCCATTGAAGACAAATCAGTCTTCGTTGTATATCCAATAAAAGCCATAACGGCAAAAGTACCCGCCGTAATAAAGAATACACTTGATATGGACGACATGGTATACAATGCGAATATGAGTGACAACGTGGCTCCGTTGATCACCGAATAGATAACAAACATCAAGGTTGCCACAGTGAGCGACAGCCTGTTGATCGCAGCGCTTAGTCCTATCACAAGAGCCAATTCAGCAATGATAAGACCAAAAAACAGCATCTTGTTCGTTGCTATCTCTATCAGCATTCCCGGGCTGTTGGCTATGCCATAAGCTGTAAACCCTGTTATCACAAGAGCCAAGGCCATCCATGTGTACACTTTTCTCATCAGTGCCGGAAATGCTGCCGACATTTCCAATTCACGCTCCCTAACGAGCTGTTCTGTTTCAAAACTGTTGTAATTCATTTTCTTTCGTTTATTTAAATTTGACATTCCATATTTCTCCGTACCACGATACTGCAACCGAACGGCAACATAACGGTCGCCGGCTGCATACCCGCATCATGATCGCTTTGCAAAGATATCTATTATTTTCCCGATTGGCATCAACATCGGTCATAAAAAAAATAAAAACAGTACATCAACCATTACCCAAAATAAGTAAGAGAACCACTATACGCCACCTAATCACACTTCTTTTTCTCCGAAACAACGGTATAAGAATATGACCCGAAAAGAGTTTGTCTTCTCGCAACCAATATCACACGATAAATCTTCCGTCCCCAAATATTGTACAAACGCGGATCATCTATCAATACCGGTTCTACAACCGGGCTGAAAATATCCTTATCATACATCAACAATGCTTTTATACCCTTTATATCAACAGTTACGATTCCCGGCTCCGAGATATCGACCATGCCCCATGTTAGAAATACAACACGATTGGGACTACACGCTTTCGACAAAGAGAAACGGTCGTTAATCTGCAACGAGCCATCCGACAAACGATACGAGCGAGTCCATATCTTCACATTCGCTTCCCGTGGATACGCTTCCGCAATATTGACAGAAAAACACATATTCACCGAATCAAACACTGTATCTTTCGCCCTATAACTCCTACCAACACCCTGGGAAACACCATTAATCACAGGAATATTATGATACTCGCTTCGCATTGTCCATATCGAATAGCGTTCGGAACTAAATGTTTTTCGCGTGTACGTCCCTACTCCGGCATCCAAAAAGACCGGTATGCTGTTAATATAAAGAGCGAAAGAACCCACATCATTATGATTATGGCTCTCGCCGTTATAACCACCTTTGGCTGCCACGAAAAATCCCGCATTGTTGGCCATATAACAAATCTCCGTTTTCGGATACCACGTGTATGGCGGTTTTTCCGGCGGTTCGTCTGTCCCTGTCAGTTCATTCCGGTAGAGCAACGTTTGCAACAAGCGGAAAATATCTCCTTGCGGTACTTCTCTTTTGGCCGGCAATCCTTTGAGATATGACGCGAAATGCATCATTTCCCGGCTTTTGACAGCTTTTCCATAACGGAAAATCATATCCACGTCAATATGGCCTATCGCTGTGGAGTCGGCAAAACTCACCAGCCATCCATCTCCGACATACGACCGCACCATATATTCACCCATATTCCGAAGTATGTGGCTATCGAATATAGATACGGCTCCGGCCGTTCCATCGTAAAGCAGCTGAAGATAGTCATAAAGTTTCCCGGCCGCGTATTCCCAGTAAAACGTACCCTCTTCGCATGCTCCGTCATCAAAATTATAATTGATAAAATGATCCATGGAAACCATGGTACGACAAACTGCTTCGGCCAACCTGTCACGGTCGGTCTCTATAAGAAAGAAACACTGCAATACATAAAAGTTATTCCACGGAGTCCAGTTATTTATATGTTCTGTAGGTATCGGGGTAAATGCCATCCATCTGAAACGGTCTGTGCCCATGTATGTGTCAAGGATCCTTGTCCTCAGCTCATAAAGAAGCCTGTTGGATATCATTGGATTAACTTTATCGAAAGAGGGGCTCAAATAATAATAAATCCATGCCAACAACGAGGCAAGACCTCCGCTTCCCATCTCGATTATATGTTCCTTATGACTTGGCAGATATCCACCGTCCTTCTGATTCCACAGATGAGCCGACAACGCCCAAGTAGTCATCTCGCAACAATAAAACACACCATTTATTATCTGGTCTATAAAGCGGCCGCCACCTTCCGCCATCTCAGCCAAAAACAAGTATTCCAAAGCCGTTCTGTTCTCCCCATACGGTATTTCCATAACAGCCTGGTCGCCGCTTCTTCCGAATTCCATATAATCGGTGGCCTTTATTACTTTCCATTCATAGCCCAGACAATCCTCACCCTTACGTATATAGTCATCTTTATAATCACCAAGAAAATCGTCCCAACCGGCACGGTCCTTGTAAGCAGGATAAGGAACCCACTTTTGATTCATTACCAATGAAGCCCTGACTTTCTTGAAATCAGCCGCATTTTTCAGTAAGTCACGCCTTTCATACGGATAAGGCCGCACGCCAATCACGTCAGAGACCAATAAATACAGCCTTATACCTGTGACTTTAGCCATCCACCGATACACTATTTTGAGTATGCCCTTGATTTTCATTACCATAGAATACAAAAACCGCCATCACATATCCGGTAATCAACGGAATATCAAACAGAAATCCGTCTGACTATTCTTGCCGGGTTTCCGGCTATCACGCAATACCCTTCGGGAAAACTTTTCGTCACCACAGATCCTGCCCCGACAACCGTAACAGGACCCAATGTCACGCCCGGCAGAATCACGCTGTTCATCCCTATCCAGCATCTTTCGCCTATGCTCACCGGCTTTGCCTCTGAGTGCCTGTCAAGATTTAGCAAATCATGATTAGCCGTTATTATCCCTACATTCTGTGCTATGTATGTCCCTTTTCCAACGCTGATAGCCCCGATAGCCTGGAAATAGGTACCCGACATCTGGAAATTATTGATATCATCCACATGAAAAGATATATTATCGGGATTGACAACTTTCTGAAACCGTGCCACCGGCCACCATGCCCCGGAGTTTGCCCCAAACAGTTTCTGGTGTAAAAGCCCTTTCGTGGCCCACTCCCACCCTAAGGACGATAACCCACTGAACCACACCGACTTATACAAACAGGGGGGGGTAAAACATCCTTGCTACCGTATTGCCGATGGCATAATATAGAGCCTTTCGGATATACAATACGGGATTCTTTATGCAACGACTGATTTTCATTGTGCCATTTATCTATAATTACTAAAACATAAAACCTCTCAAAAAATTACGCGGCCATCCTGTCAGATCCTACTCGATCTACCGCTGCGTCTGATGTATACACTGTATCTTTCCGTGCCATACATTAGCATGGTTATCGTGACGTCCTGTCACTTACATGCCGCTCCGAAGCAGGTGCCGGCTCCTCTAACACACCGGACACGCACTCCTGCATGCAAAGTTATCCATTATTTTTCAGACCGCCGCCAATTCTTTTTCATAAAAACAATAAAAGGCCGGCATCTGCCGGTCCACAGATATGCCTGATAACTTTAGTTAACAGTAATCCACGATGCAATCGAGGCATTTTTTGTAATTTTGCAGAAACCTGCCACAGCAACGGAATTTCCGGTCACATACGATATCGGTTTCCGGCATAGCCGACAAAACATTCGCCATAGGAAACAAATCCGCCCTCGGGCAGGAAAGACCAAACGATTAGCAACATAGTAAACAACCGCAAGCATGCAAGAAAAAATCACACTTCGCCCAGGCCGCAAGGAAGATGCGCCCGTGATAGCCGAACTCATCGTAATGGCAATGACAGACGAGTGTTGCCGCCACTTCTACGGAGAAAACCATACGGCCGAAGACTTCATGAGACTAATCACAGACCTGGCTGCCGGCAGCGACACACAATACAGCTATGAGAACACAATATGTGCCATGACAGACGACGGGCAGATAGCGGGTATCAGCGTGAGCTATGACGGCGGCAGGCTTTATGAACTTCGGCAGGCATTCATCAACGGAGCGAAAACCGCTTTCGGCATAGACCACAGCAGCATGAAGCCCGAGACCCAGGCCGGCGAACTTTACCTCGACTCACTCGCCGTATACCCCAGATTCCGGGGCATGGGCATCGCCAAGATGCTCATCGAGGCCACAGCCGAAAAGGCACGTTCGATGGGCTGCGGCCCTCTCGGACTGCTTGTAGACGAGGGCAACCCGAAAGCCGGGTGTCTGTATGAGTCCGTGGGGTTCAGGTTTGTAAACAACAGCGACTGGGGAGGGCACCACATGCGGCACTTACAGATGGGCAAATAGATGATTACGAATTTTATTTACAACTACCCTCTCATATTTCGTTTATTTTTGAAAAAAAGTCAGGAGGTCGAAAATTCCTAAGTTTTGAGCATTTTATAAGACACTGCCTGTCACCTACTTGTATTTTATTGACAAAACAACGGCATGCAACGGGATACTCGTTGCACACCGTTTGATTGCATTTCACCAAGCGACGGGATGCCCGTTGGCTCGCAATAAGCCGCTAAATGCGCCATAACGAGCGTCCCGTTGGAAAACAATCAGCCAAAAATCCGTTTTACGGCACTTTCAAACCTCACTCAAACGATTTTTCAGCACAAAAATCGGAACGCTTTTTTTTCAGAATTATCATTACATCACCATCAAAATGCCGACCCGAAAAAAAACACTTAGAAACTTCATTTTCAAACCGTCGGTTTCATTTTATCGAAAATAATGAATACCTTTGCATAAATCAAGCGGCATCTCAGCAATTTAAAACAAGTTTTATTGCGCTCGATTTGCATTGATTTTGCATAAATCAAGCGGCATACCGGCAATAAACAATTGAAAACAAATCAAAATACAATAGATATGAAAAGTAAACTGTTTTGCACCATCACCGCCATACTAATGGCTGTAACATCGGTGGCACAGACCATCACGGCACACCCGTGGCAAGGCAAGCGGGTGGCCTATTTCGGCGATTCCATCACCGACCCGCGCAACAAAGCGTCTGTCAAGAAATACTGGTCTTACCTGCAAGAGTGGCTCGGCATAAATCCTTATGTGTACGGAGTTAGCGGCCGGCAATGGAACGACATTCCACGACAGGCAGAGAAACTGAGAGCCGAACATGGCAACGACTTCGACGCCATACTGATATTCATAGGTACAAACGACTACAATGCCGGCGTGCCTATCGGAGAATGGTTCACGGAAAAAGACGAGCAGGTGATGGCGGGAATACACGAGCCGAAACACATGGTAGACCGCAAGCGCAGGTATCCCGCAATGGACAAAGGCACATATCGTGGCAGGATAAACATTGCACTCGACACACTGAAACGCATGTTTCCAACCAAGCAGATCGTAATCATCACCCCGATACACCGTGCCGGCTTCTACGCCAACGACAAGAACTGGCAACCCACAGAAGATTACACCAACAAGTGCGGAGAATACATATCGGCATACGTTGACGCCTCCAAAGAAGCCGCAAATATCTGGGCAGTGCCCGTGATAGACCTCAACGCCTCCTGCGGCCTGTATCCGCTGATAGATGAGCACGCACAGTATTTCAACAAGGCAGACACCGACCGCCTGCACCCTAACGACAAGGGACACGAGCGCATGGCACGCACACTGGCATATCAGCTGCTCACGCTTCCTTGCTGCTTCTGACAGCGCCCCGGGCACGTCGAAACCATACCGGCATTTTCCTCATAATGTGTGGAAAATGCCTTTTATATGTCCGAAAGAAAACTATACTGTAACAAAAAGTTTCCTTAAAAACATTGTAATACAACATTTTTTTGTATTTTTGTACGCCTAAATATATTTTATCCATTTCTATCCGACAATGAAATATTTATCATACGCCCTACCGGCACTCTTTTATATCCTTTGTCTCACTTCATGCTTCAAAGACGAACCGCTCAACGCGGAATGCGACATCGAAACGGCATGGATACACGCTGACAATCCGGAAGATATGTTTTTCAGCCTCAGCGACAGCCTGATCAACGTTAAGTCAGACATTACGGAAATTGTGTTTGAAGTGAAATCAGGCACCGACCTCACGGCTCTTGCCCCGATGTTTGCCGTCACAGAAGGTGCCACTATAACACCTGCAAGCGGCTCGGTACACGATTTCAGCAATGGCGGAAAAGTGGAATATACCGTGAGATCGCAAGACGGGGAATGGAGCAGGAAGTACACCGTGAGTTTCCGAACAGTGAAACGCACCAAGGAAGACATCGTGAAGTTCGACTTCGAGAACTTCAGGAAAAACCGCACGGGCAAATACTACGAATGGAGCGACATCAACGAAGACGGAACCAACTTGAACAACTGGGCCACAGGAAACCCCGGATTCATGATAGCCATGGGATCGGCGCCGGCCGAAAACTATCCAACCACACCGATAGCAGACGGGGGGCTCGACGGAGCTGCCGTCAGGCTGGTGACGAGAAGCACCGGAGCATGGGGAGCGACAGTGGGCAAGAGAATAGCCGCCGGCAACCTGTTTCTCGGTGAGTTCGACTTCAAATACGTGCTGACAGAGACTCTGAAAGCAACAAGGTTCGGTGTTCGCTTCGACAAAAAACCGGTTAAATTCACCGGTTACTACAAGTATGCGCCCGGTGACAAGTTCCAGGACCAATACGGAAAGATTATAGACGGGCGAACTGACCGTGCAGCCATATACTCCGTGCTCTACCGCAACCACGACGACGCAGGCAATCCCGTGGTGCTGTATGGGGACAACATCATGTCGAGCGAGCTGATTGTCGCGATAGCAAGAATAGAATATGTTGAGCCTGCAAGCGGATGGACCATGTTCGAGGTCGACTTCAACTACGTGAAGGAACTCGACGAAGAACTGCTGTCCAACTACGGATACAATCTTGCCGTGGTTTTCTCGTCGAGCGACGAGGGTGACCACTTCGAGGGAGCCATAGGCAGCGAGCTTATGATAGACAAGGTGAGAATTACATGCACGATAACGGAATAGGAAACAATGAAAAGACTCTTTACGATAATGGCGATGGCTGTCGCCACACTGACCGCATGGTGCGGCGGACTGACCGACAGCCTGTGCTACAACGCACGGCTGGGATACAACATCGGCGGAACGGCCCCTATAGGCATGCCCGCCACGATACGAAGCCTCAACGAGTATAAAATGAAATCGAACCTGTCGTTCGGCATCGATGTACATAAAAACCTGAAAGGCCGATGGGGAGTCATGGCCGGCCTTCATCTCGAAAACAAGGGTATGGAGACAGACGCCACAGTGAAAAACTACCACATGACGATAGTGAAAGGCGGACAACCGCTCGAAGGATACTTCACCGGCAACAACTGCGTGAGAGTGGACGAATGGCTGCTGACCGTACCGGTGACGGCCACATACGACGCGGCCAAGAACGTGAGAATAAAACTCGGGCCATACGTGTCTTATGTGATGACGAAGAAGTTTGACGGGTATGTGTACGACGGGTATCTGCGCCAGAACACCCCAACCGGCCCCAAAATAGGCATAGGCAACACCGACAGCACCCGCGGAACATTTGATTTTTCCGATGAGATGCGCCGCTTCCAGTTCGGCATAGACGCAGGCGTAGACTGGTATTTCAGCAAGCGATGGGGAGCGTATGCCGACATAGCGTGGGGACTGACCGGCATACACAACAGCGATTTCAAGACCATAGAGCAGACGCTCTACCCCATATTCGGAACTCTCGGACTGACATACAAATTGAAATAAGATGAGAAACACGAGTACTTATATTCATTAACAAAACAAAAAGAAAGGAACATTATGAGAAAATTGTTTACCCTGTTCACCGCAGCCTGCATATCCGCAGCGGCAACGGCCACCGACTTCAACGGCAGACTGATGGTACTAATCAACGGAAGCGCATCTCCGAGCCAGGAGGCCAACATATCCGTGAACAGGCAGGATGACGGCAAATACACGCTTGAATTGAAAAACTTCATGCTCGGCACGGGAGCCGACGCAATGGGCATCGGAAACATCAAAATCACGGATACCGAAGCTACTGTCAACGCCAGCGGCACGACAAACCTGAAGACGACACAGACAATCACCATCACGGAGGGCGACGCTTCCGGCGTGATGATGTGGATGGGCCCGATGCTCGGTGAGATACCCGTAAGCATAGACGCCGACGTGGATGGCGAAAAGACACTCGCAGCCACCATCGACATTCCGTTCGTATCGATGAACATGCAGATAAAGGTGCTCTTCGACAGCAGGGCTTACCATATCGGCAACTCCGACTTCGAGAGTTTCCACACCGCCAAACTGTATTCGCCCCTCGAAGACGGCAGCGACTGGAACTATGAGGCAGGCCCAATGGCTACAAGCGACGAACCGGACCACTGGCACTCATTCATGAGCGCATCGGGAATAAAATCCCTTATCTACTTGGCGGGATACACTCCGCACACTTTCACATGCGACACGGTACGCCCCGGAAGCACAGGAACAAAGAGCGTACTGCTGACTTCGGCAGACATGGGATTTTTCGGTGTGGCCAACGGCACGATAACCACAGGCCGCATCAACACCGGAAGCATCAGCGCCGCAGACCTTGTGAACCACTCATGGAGCTCGCTCGACTCCATTGGAACCGACGATAAGGGCGACCCGTTCTACTCATTGATGGCCGGGCGGCCCGACAGTCTGACACTGTGGGTAAAGTTCAAGCAACTTGTTCCGCAGGAGACATACCCCTATGCCACTGTAAAAGCGGTGATTACGGACGGCAAATACTATCAGGATCCTGAAGACAAGGAGTACGACAATGTCATAGCCAAAGCCGTAAACAACACCATCGAAAGCAATAACTTCGAGTGGCAGAGACTCAGCATACCTTTCATATATACAGATAACGGAAAGGAAGGAAAGGTGATCCACGTGACTATATCCACCAATGCGGAACCGGGAAAGGGCAGCACCGACTCCCTGATAATAGACGATCTGAGCATATTGTACAACTGCGAGCTGACCGGTCTTAAAGTCAAGGGACAGGGCATAGACCTCGGTAAAGGCGTATACGATGCCGAAACAAACGCCACACTGATTATGGCAGACGGCTTTACAGGCAATGACATCACCGCGGCAGACATCGAGACAGCGACGAACGGAAAAGGAGCCAAGGTGATCTACAACGTAGCATACTCGGATACCGACACCTACGTGACGATAACCGTGGTGAGCAACGACCTGAACTCATACAATACTTACAACGTGGTTTTACCCGGAACGGTGACAGGAATAGAGTGCATCGACAATCCGGAGGCATCCGACACCGTAAAGGCCATATACAACATGAAAGGCCAGAAAGTGAGCAAGATGAAGAGCGGAGAGGTATATGTGACCAGATATACCAACGGAAAGACCGTCAAGAGTATAATGAAATAATACCGGAAAGAGTATTAACTGGAAATTAAATCCTCCAAACCGACATCATATCTCGGTTTGGAGGATTTAATTTTAACATCTGAAAGAAGTTTATTTAAACATAAGAAAAGGTTTATCTAAAACTCATTGTCATCGCTTCCGGCTATATTGAAAATCATGTCATCAACTGCCGAAGCTGTTTAGCAAGCCTATCACCGTGTTTATTTCATTCTCCGTGAGCACCTGATTGCAAGGTATGCTCAGTTCCTCACTGTGTATACGCTCCGTTATCGGCAGTGACATATCGGCCATCTGCCTGTAACAACCTTGCTTATGGGGGGGCACGGGATAATGGATTACCGTCTGCACACCATTATCATAGAGGTATTTCCGCAACTCGTCGCGCCGATTGCAAAGTACTGGAAATATGTGAAAGACATTGTCGGAACAGTAGTCTTCCGTCGGAATGGTTATAAACGGATTACGCACATTGTCAATATACAATGCGGCAAGTCGGCGGCGGCATTCATTATCAATGTCAAGATAAGCCAGTTTGACATCAAGCACGGCAGCCTGTATCTCATCGAGACGACTGTTTCGACCCTCGTACGGGAAGATATACTTTCTTGAGGAACCGTAATTGGCCAGCGTTCTCACCATTTCGGCAAGCTCGCTGTCGTCTGTTGTCACGGCTCCTCCGTCGCCGAGGGCACCCAAGTTCTTCCCCGGATAGAAACTATGGGCGGCAGCGCTACCGAGCGAACCGGTGCGGCGAGGACTATCCAGAACTTCATTTCCACATCCCGCCACTTTTTTCTCACACCATCCGGAAACGTCTGCTCCGCCGAATGTGCAACCGTGGGCCTGCGCATTGTCTTCAATAAGCTTGAGATTATGCCGCCTGCATATATCTCCTATCGCATCCGTATAAGCGCATTTACCGTAAAGATGCACTATCATCACGGCCCGCGTGCGGTCTGTCAAGGCGCGTTCTATCAGCGAGTCGTCTATCTGGAACGTTTCGATCCTCGGTTCCACGAGCACCGGCACAAGACGGTTGGCGGTTATTGCAAGAATGGTAGCAATGTAAGTATTGGCCGGAACAATGACCTCGTCACCCTCATTCATCACTCCAAGCTCTATATAGGCCCGAAGAATGAGTGTCAAAGCATCGAGACCGTTGGCGCATCCTATGCAATGCGCCGTACCGATATAGCGGGAATAATCTGTCTCGAAAGCCGCATTAGCGTCTCCTTGCAGATACCATCCGCTGTCTACGACACGGCGTACAGCGTCATTAATCTCTCCGGCATGCCGCTCCGTGACCTTTTTCAGTTCGAGATATTTTATCATTACCGTTATATTTCAAATGAGAATTTAAGGGAACTGCGGCATCCTATACCTTCCTTAAAAGAACAAAGGCCGTAATTAGGGACACCGTTTTCCGTGGAAGGGCCTATGTCGATAATCCTGACACCATGGCCTCTATAATATTCAAAAATGCGGAACGCAAGATAATTCATCGGCCGCAGACGCGAATACTCACGCAAATCCCCCCAATAAATCACCTGGCATATATCATCGGTGACATGGAATATCTGGGCGGCGGCGATATCGTTGCCTTCATGTTCAAGTAGAAAGAAATCGGCATCCACGACTTTTATCGTATTGACAACATCATCGTGAGACATCCGCAACGGATAGCCATGTTCCTCTCTGTTTCGCCTTATCACACAATATGCCCGATCGACACCCTCAACATCGCCGCTGTCTATATGCCGGAATACAAAATCTTCTTTCATGGCCTGGCGCAGTTTGTTCTTCGCTGTGCGCTCCAAAGACATTCCGTAATTGTCAAAGTCGGAAATGAGAAAATGGTAATTGACATCCATGGAACATATTCTCCCGAAACGGTGCAGGGCGTTTGTCATCACGGAGAGTTGCCGTTCGTCATAAAATACCGGAGGCAATGTCATCACTACCGGCCTTGACATGCCATCGCCATAATCTTTCAATAAAGCGACCGCTTCGTCCACAAACTCGAAACATTGCTGCCTGTTGGTAGTAAAACCTCCGAACGGAGCTGAAAAAGGAGAAAGCAGCCGGCCGTTCCGCTCACCGAGAACAAGGCCGAAACGCACTTTTGAATTTTCAAATAACAGATAATGGAGGCTGTCGGCCTTTTCTCTGTTCAACTCAGAGAAACCGACCGTATTGTAAATATGCGGATATCGCATAAAGAACTCTTTATACTCCGCCGCAGAAGTCTCTGTTATTCGCATCCCTTACGACTTTTATCCACACCCATAAACCTTTCGCGACCATCAATCAAGCCTTTCATCATCACCTGTTACGACTTGCGATAAACTCGTCGTAGTCGCGAATATAGTCTTCTTCCTCAAACAGCTCGGACGCAAGGACAAGACAAACTGCACCCGAAGAAAAATCGTCAAGCGTGCGCCAGATACCGGTATCAACATAAAGCCCCTGATAAGGATGGTTCAAATGAAAAGTGACACGCTCTTCTCCATCGTCAAGAGTTACATCGAAAGAACCGCTTACAGCTATTATCAACTCCTTACATAACTTGTGGGCATGGCCTCCCCTGCTCTCACCCGCCGGTATATCATACGTCCAATAAACACGTTTTATGTCAAAAGGCACGTTTCTTATGCCGTCGGCCACTGTCAGATTACCCCGCGGATCAATAATCTTGGGCAGTTCGATTATCCTTCCCTTGGATGGATTCATATTTGATATCGAGTATATTTAAAGATATGGACATGCGGCACGGGCATCTACTCCGGAGTTCATTATCCCCGCCACTTAATCATACACGCAAAGGACACTACCCGCCACCGGCTCGTGCCGCATGTCCGTCACCCTATGAATTACTTTATAATTGTATCGGCAAGGCGCTTGGCTTTATCGCGCAAAGCGTCAATATCGGCATCAACCTCACCGTAACAGAGCACCACTCCCATACGGCGATTGACGTGCTGGTCGGGCTTTCCGAATATGCGTATGCGCGTATGATCTTCCTTCAATGCGTCAACGAAATTGTATTCAGGCTCATAGCCGGCATCTTCCTTTGCCAGAACCACGGCGCTCGCACCGGCATGTTCGAGATGAATGCCTGCGATCGGCAGTCCCATAACGGCACGGAAGTGCAATTCGAATTCGCTGAGATTGGTGGTATGACCGAGTGTTACCATACCCGTATCATGCGGGCGGGGAGACAACTCGCTGAAAATAACACCCTGTTCACGACTGTAAAAGAATTCAACACCCCATATACCGGCACCTGTGAGTGCCTTTGTAACCTTGTCGGCCATCTGCTGAGCGTCTTTCAACGCCTTGTCATCAATGGCATACGGCTGCCAGCTCTCACGGTAATCACCACCTTTCTGTATATGACCTATAGGCGGACAGAACAGCGTAGGGCCGTCTTTCTGGGTCACTGTGAGAAGAGTGAACTCACTGTCGAAATGTATGAACTCCTCTATTATCACTTCTTTCACGTCTCCGCGACTGCCTTCCATAGCCTCATTGAAAGCTTTTTCAAGCTCGTCGGCACTCTTGACAGTGCTCTGTCCGTGACCTGAAGACGACATCAGAGGTTTAATTACACACGGGAAACCGATTTCCTTGCTTGCCTCTTTCAACTCATCGAAAGTCTTGGCATAGAAATACTTGGCCGTGCGCAGTCCCAGTTCCTTGGCGGCGAGATCGCGGATAGCCTTACGGTTCATCGTGTAATTCACCGCACGGGCACTCGGTGTCACCTGTATGCCCTGCTTTTCGAAGTCAAAAAGACGCTCAGTACGTATAGCCTCTATTTCCGGCACGATAATATCAGGCTGATGCTTCTCTACCACCGCGGCCAAAGCATCGCCGTCGAGCATGCTGAATATTTCCCTCTCGTCCGCAACCTGCATTGCCGGTGCGTTATCATAACGGTCGCAAGCAATGACATACTGACCCGCGCGCTTTGCCGCAATGACGAATTCCTTGCCCAATTCGCCTGAGCCTAATAATAATATTTTCTTCATATTGTTTGTTGTATCATTTGCCATTCCGGCGTTATCGCTAATTTTCTGACGCACCCGTCTATAGTCTCCATCATCTCTTCGGGAGTCACCCCACGGCTTGCCGCTATCTCATCAAGGGCTATCCGCTCTATGCCGAACAACCCGTAATAGCCGGTCACGGCATGTTCGTCTTCCGGTGTGAGCAGGTGCATTATATGCTCCATGGCATGAACAATATCGCCACTCACGCTCTCGGGTGTATATGAGAGCCTTACGAGAAACGAATGCAGCCCTTTGCTTATATTATCTGCCGGCATACATGCTCTCGTAATACTTCTCGTACTCTCCGCTTGTGATATTATCCATCCATTCCTGGTTGTCGAGATACCAGCGTACGGTCTTCTCTATACCCTCCTCAAACTGCAAACTCGGTTCCCATCCAAGCTCGTTTTTAAGTTTGGTGGAATCTATAGCATAGCGCATATCATGCCCCTGGCGGTCTGTCACGTATGTGATAAGATCGAGATCCTCACCTTCTTTGCGTCCGAGCAAACGGTCGACGGTGTTTATCACAACCTTTATTATATCTATGTTCTTCCACTCGTTGAAGCCTCCGATATTGTATGTGTCGGCTATCTTGCCGTTGTGGAATATCACATCGATGGCTCTCGCGTGGTCTACCACATACAGCCAGTCGCGCACGTTCTCGCCCTTGCCGTATACTGGCAGCGGCTTGCGGTGGCGTATATTGTTGATAAAGAGCGGGATTAATTTTTCCGGGAACTGATACGGACCGTAATTGTTCGAGCAGTTCGTCACTATCGTAGGCATTCCGTAGGTATCATGGAACGCACGCACAAAATGATCGCTCGATGCTTTCGACGCCGAATAAGGCGAATGGGGATTGTATTTGGTATACTCGTGAAAGAACTCATCGCCATATACCTCATGAGCGGATATTTCAGACGGTTTGCCTTCCGGATGAGTAAGTTCCAACGCTCCGTAAACCTCATCTGTAGAGATGTGGTAGAACTTCTTGCCCTCATATCTCTCGGGCAGCGACTCCCAGTATGTCTTGGCAGCTTGAAGTAGCGACAGAGTACCCATCACATTGGTTCTGGCGAATGTGAACGGATCTTTGATACTCCTGTCAACATGGCTCTCGGCGGCAAGGTGTATTATCCCGTCCACACGGTGCGTCTTCATCAGATCGAGCATGAAGTCAAAATCACAGATATCCGCTTTCACGAACCTGTAGTTAGGCTTGCCTTCTATATCTCTCAAATTGGCCAGATTACCGGCATACGTGAGTTTATCCACATTGATGATATCATAATCCGGATATTTGTTCACAAACAGGCGGACTACATGGCTGCCTATAAATCCGGCTCCTCCGGTGATTATTATTGTCTTCATACTCTGTTATTTTTGGTTGATATGTCTTTTGTTGTTATCTATCACAGTTCCGCCTTCCGGTGGTCTCCTAATGTAATAACTTCACAATCAGTGAATTTATTGCCCTCTATTGTAAGTCTTATCACCGTCCGTTCCTTGTGCCACCCTTGCAGACCTGCCGCACCGGGATTTATGTGCAACAAATTCAGCGTCTTGTCATATTTCACTTTCAATATATGAGAATGGCCGCTTATAAACAGTTGAGGGGGCGAGGCGTATATCATGCTTCTTATCGAGCAATCGTAATTGCCGGGATACCCTCCGATATGTTTCATCAGCACATCCACGTCCTCACATTTCCAACGTAGGGTCTCACGGTACATCAGCCGCAGGTCACCTCCGTCACAGTTACCGCATACGGCTCTGAGCGGACGAAAGGCGGCCAGTTTTTCCGCCACTTCGAGCGAACCTATATCGCCCGCATGCCATATCTCGTCGCATGGGTCGAAGTATTTCAGGTAGCGGTCGTCCCAGTAAGAATGCGTATCGCTGATTATTCCTATTCTCTTCATCGCTTCATGCGTTTATTCACTAATGAATCATCGTGCGGAAACTCCAAGCTCCGTAGCCAAAGCATGCTCTATGAAACGGGATATATAATCCACCGTGCCGGACATGCCGAGAACGCTCGAATTCACACACAGGTCGTAACTCTCGCTGTGCCCCCACTTCTTCCCTGTATAGTAATTATAGTAAGATGCCCTCTCGCTGTCTCCTTTCGATATTCGCTTGCGTGCCTCGGCCTCATCCAGTCCGTCACGTCCGCAGATGCGGTTTATGCGGTCTTCGGTATTTGCCGTGACAAATATATTCACGACATCTGTACGGTCACGCAGCACATAGTCTGCACACCGACCTACAAACACGCATGCCCCGGATTCGGCCGCCTTGCGTATGGCATCGCTCTGAAACTTGAAGAGACTCTCCTGCGACAGGTTGTTATTATAGAAGTTTCCGTCGCTCATATGCGGAACGTGCAGATGAAATATTGTCTTGAAAAAGTTTTTGTTCTCATCGTTACGTTCGAAAAACTCCTCGCAGAATCCGCTTTCCTTTGCCGCCAGATTGAGCAGTTCCCTATCATAGAAGCGACAGTTGAAACGCTCCGCCAGACGGGAAGCTATAGTGCGTCCGCCGCTGCCGAGTTGCCGTCCTACATTTATTATCATAGTGTTTGATTTTCGTTTTTCATTTTATTCATGTATCTCACCATAAACCACAGCGTGACCAGCGCCGACAGAGTATCTGATATGGGCATGGACATCCATACACCGTTCACCCCGAACTCCAACGGAAGTAGCAGAAGCAACGGAAACAGAAAGAGCATCTGGCGGGACATTGAAAGAAATATGCTGGTCTTTGCCATACCGATACTCACAAAGAAGTTGGTCACCACCATCTGATAGCCAACAATCGGGAACGTAGCCATTATAATGCGCAGACCGTGCGCCGCCAGACCTATCAGCTGCTCATCGGGGGTAAACATCCTGGCACATAACTCAGGAATAAACTCGGCCACGAGAAAACCGGATGTCGTGACCACTGTGGCTGCCAGCATCGATAGCTTCAATGTCTTCATCAGCCGGGCCGTGTTGCGCGCTCCATAGTTATATCCGGCTATCGGCTGCATGCCTTGGTTAATTCCCATCACCACCATAACAAAGACAAACGCAGTTCTGTTAGCTATACCGTAAGCACCCACCGTCAGGTCACCGCCATATTGGAGCAGTCCCTTATTGATGAATATCACCACGATACATGCACACACATTCATCAGAAATGGTGACATACCTATGCCTATTATGTTTCTGACTATCGCTTTCCTCAACCTGTATGTCCCCTTGCATAGGTGCAGAAGCTGGCTCCTGTCGGCAAACAGCCATATCTGCCACGTAAGAGCTATCATCTGCGACAGT
Source organism: Prevotella sp. PTAC (assembly GCF_013166535.1). NCBI lineage: Bacteria > Pseudomonadati > Bacteroidota > Bacteroidia > Bacteroidales > Prevotellaceae > Prevotella > Prevotella sp. PTAC. The sequence goes on along the minus strand of NZ_JABKKK010000013.1, from coordinate 63,644 downwards.
ATCGTGGCGTATGCCGCTCCGCTTATACCCAAACCGAGAGTATATATGAACAGCGGGTCGAGCATGGTGTTCATAATAACGGTGAACATCGTGGCATACATCGCATGACGTGGTTTTCCAGCTGCGCGCAGCACGGCATTCATACCGAAATACATGTGCGAGAACACGTTTCCGAGCAGTATTATCACCATATAGTCGCGTGCGTAAGGTATTGTCTGGTCGCTCGCGCCGAAGAAATACAGTATAGGATCGAGAAACAGTAGCGACACGATACTGAAAAGCACTCCGATTATCAGGTTGAGCGTAATCGTGTTACCCAGAATGTTCTGTGCCGTGGAATAGTCGCGCTGACCCAGTTTCACGGATATGCATGTAGACGCTCCCACACCCACCGCCGCACCAAATGCCGCCGAAAGGTTCATGAACGGGAACGTGAGCGCAAGCCCCGATATGGCCATCGGCCCCACTCCCTGCCCTATGAAGATACTGTCTACCATGTTATAGAGCGACGACGCTGTCATGGCGATAATAGCCGGCATGGCATACTGCATGAGCAGACGTCCCACCGGCTTGGTTCCTAATTCCAATGTCGACTGTTTATTATCTGACATATTTATCTTAGTAAATGATGTGCAAAGTTAGCACAAAAAAGCGAGAATATGAAAAAGAAAAGAAGAGAAAGAGGATTTTTTGAAAAGATGGACAAAGGAAAGACCGGGAATTGAAGAAAATACATGAAAAGTTAAAGAAATAAGAGGGAGTTATGGCAAGACTCGCCAGCCGGAAGGTTAAATGACAATCGCTTTTGCCAATGAGCCTTGCACATTCTGAGACACGCCCTAAACAAATAAAAAAAACATGAAACAACTTTTTGTCATCCGCCATAAACAAAACAAGAAGTTCTCCGGTTAATATACGCAGATGCTATATACCGAAGAACTTTTACCTGCATTTGACATGTCGGATATGCTTTATCTGTTTCCGGAAAACAGCAAGGTTATCTTTGGAAAAATCTTTCGTGCCACCATAAGTACGACAATACACATAAACGCCGTCAGAAAAGGGGCAAAAAGATAAACTATACCATTTTCAATCCCGGTATTCCCAGGAATTATTTTGTGGAGTATCCGGGTAATCAAAACCAAGGGCATTCCTATCAGAGGTAAGCCGACACCATGAAAAGCGTAGATAAAAAAGCAACAAGACACCAAGAATTTGTTTGGCCTGACATCATAATTGCTTATACACCATGAAGCCAAATAAAAAGCTGTAAAAACTCCACTGGACACAAACAGCGGGTAAACATTTTGTCCAATTACCGTATTGGTGCCATCATAAATAGTCGTGACAACTAAAAGACATGCACATACTGGGATTAACAGATATTTGTATTTGTTAGCGAATGTGACAATATTGAGTCTGTTCAAAGCAAAATACGCTCCCATTGAGAAATAAAAGAATGCCGTAATATGAAAACCTGGCAAAAGAGTCCACACCCTTGAAATATATGCGGCAAACAAGAAAAGGACAAAAGAAAGTCTGAGCTTCTTTATCGCATAATAAATCAATGGCGCAAGAACGGTTACCACTATCAGATCCCGAAGAAACCAAAGAGGCAAATCGTATGGTCCTGTCATCCTCAGATTATCTCCGAGCCAGTTTGTTTGCGTCGTTCCCCACTCCCGACAATCGTAAAAAATGTGCCAACTCTTTTCTTGTATCATGGAAAGCACATCACCAATATTGTCAGAACTGACTAAAGCAAGAGAAAGTTTTCCCAATACCGCCAAAACAAACGGCACAAGATTCCACAATATATAAGGGATAAACAAAGTTTTTGTCCTGCTCTTTACCTTTCTTTTATATGCGTCCCACGATAATTTTGGAATGTTATAAAAGAAAAGAAATCCGGAGATCAGAAAAAAATCGGTACCGCTATATGTGTCAGCACATGTGAAAAGACTATCCCAATCACATTGTAAATACCGCGACCTGACAATAACTCGAAATCAGCTTCCAACAAATTGATTACATTCGGATTCATGTGTATAAAGATAACCATTATCGTTAATGGAAATCTGAGAAGGTCGATCGTGTTCGATTGCAACTGTGAAGCGTCCGAAAGCGACGCTTTTTGGTTAGATAACGTGACGTTTTTATTCATGGTTAATATTGCTTTCCGCATTTATCTATCAATCACGTCACCGCATAAAAAAGGCACAGGCCTTCTTATGCGTTCGTCGAGGTTGCGTCGGAATGAGACCTCTCTATCCTTATAAGAGTACCTATGCCGGATGAGGCAAAGGCAATGACTCCTATTTCAAGGATAGAAAGGCAAATCCGACCAATGGATTCGCCCACCACTATTTGTTTGTTCTTATCTCAATCTGATTAGTTTCCGACGCTATTCAGACGAACGCAAATAATAGTCAATGCTTTATGTAAAATATCTGCGCTATGCGCTAATTGTTTTCTGTTTCTTACTAAAATAAATTATTCAATACCCAACCGCCATAATACGATGCGGATACTGTGTTGTCATACATTAAAAAGTGCCGTCAATATTATTACGGACATAAAGGCAACACATTCATCACTGTGGATAAAAGAAGTTACCGGCGCAAAGATACAATTTTTCCAACAAATAGTAGAAACACTCACAAACTTTTACACTAATCTTGATTTACTTCTTTCATTTATCTGTAACCGCACCCTGATTGCAGTAAAATTGCAGTAAAATTTGCCATCCCCTTCATCGTCAATTTTGTGGAGCTGAAATCAGACAGGTTTCCACACACGTAACCCTCACCTGACACAATTATAGAAACAACGATGAAATAAACAACAAGCACAAAATACCGATGCGCACCTGCAAGTGCGCCTCTTTTATATCAAACCTCTACACATTTCCGGATTTATTTGGATTTTAGCGGAAATTGCAGTAAGTTTGCACCATAAACGATATGGGAACAAGAACAGGCATATATATAATCGCAATATTCATGGCGTGCTTCTGCCATGCGGCCGGACACGGGCGGAACACATTCGGAGACAAACCGGTGCGCAACAAGCGCGCCGGCACATGCACACAGGAAACAAACGTGCTATCCACTGAGGACAGCGGCAAGACAACACACAAGCCGGCGGATACCGGTGATACGAAAGAAAAGAAAAAGAAAGCGGTAAAGAGACAATACATATACAGGTTTACGCTGAAAGACAAAAGCGGCAACCCATACTCTCTGAGCCGTCCGGAAGAGTTTCTTTCACGCAAATCTATTGAGCGCAGGCGGAGACAAAAGCTCCCGACAGACTCCACCGACATGCCCGTCAGTACGAAATATATAGAAATGCTGAGCGTGGAAAGGGTGAAAATAATCGGTACAAGCCGCTGGCACAACACCGTTCTACTGAGCACCTCAGACACAACCACCGTACAACGACTTGCCCGAATGAACTTCGTGAGAAAATGCGAGAAAGTCTATCAGTCGCCAGACAGCATCGAGAAAGAAGTATACGACAAAGATTACCATGACTGCTTCAACCCATGGGACACTGTAGCCACCTCACGCTACGGGGGTGCGGAGAGCCAGATCGCGATGCTCAACGGCTCTGCGCTGCATGAGGCCGGCTACGAGGGACAGGGCGTGACAATCGCCGTACTCGACGGCGGATTCAGGAATGCAGACCGAATTCCGGCTTTCGAAAACATAAACATTATCGGAGCGAAGGATTTCATCAGCGAGAACACTGACGACATATACCGCAAAGCCGACCACGGGACAAAGGTCCTGTCGGCGATGGGAGTGAACGCGCCATACGTCTACACCGGCACGGCACCACAAGCCGGCTACTGGCTGCTGCGATGCGAGGACATACAGACCGAGCAACCGGTGGAAGAGGACTACTGGACTATGGCGGCCGAGTTTGCCGATTCCGTCGGAGCGGACATAATAAACAGCAGTCTGGGCTACACACAGTTCGACCGTCACCTCGGCGACCACAGATACAGAGACATGGACGGGCACACCGCATTCATATCGCAATCAGCGTCCATGCTTGCCGACAAAGGCATGATACTCATCACGAGCGCCGGAAACAGCGGCATGGGTCCTTGGAAAAAAATCGTTTTTCCGGCCGATGCGGAAAACATCATCACCGTGGGAGCGGTGACACCGAAAGGCATGAATGCCCCTTTCTGCGGTGTAGGGCCTACGCAAGACGGAAGGATAAAGCCCGATGTGATGGCACAAGGGAGTCCGGCGGCCGTAATATCGGGCCGCGGCACAATCAACAGAGACATGGGAACTTCTTTTTCCACACCGGTGGTGTGCGGCCTCACGGCCTGCCTGTGGCAGGCTTTGCCGGGCAAGACGGCAAAAGAAATAATGGACCTTGTACGCCGTTCGGCCGACAACACCGATCATCCCGACAACATATTCGGCTACGGCATACCTGATTTCGGTCGGGCTTACGACATGGGAAGAGACGGTTTGCCACAGCAATGACACATAAACAGCATACCTTATGACACATTACAGTATCACTGACAGACGACCGATGACACTGCTCGAACTGAACACCATGCTGCGTTCGGCCATCGAAACGGGCATGCCGGACGAGTATTGGGTAGAGGCGGAACTGTCGGAAGCAAGAGAATCGCGAGGCCACTGCTACATGGAACTCGTGGAAAAAGACGGTGCCGGCAACACTCCGATAGCACGCGCACAGGCCAAATGCTGGCAGAACACGTGGTCGCTGCTCCGTCCATACTTCGAGCGCACCACCGGACATCGGCTCCGCCCCGGCATGAAAGTGATGCTTAAAGTATATGCACGCTATCATGAGGCATACGGCTTCTCATGGATTGTGACAGACATCGACCCTACATACACCATCGGCGACATGGCACGCAAGCGGCAGATGATTATCGACAGCCTGAAAGCCGCCGGAGTGTTCGACCTTAACAAAGAACTGGCTCTCCCCATGTTCACGCAACGTATAGCCGTAATATCGAGCGAGACGGCTGCCGGATACGGTGATTTCCGCAACCAGCTCACCGACAACGAATATGGTTTCGCGTTCTCGGTAACGCTCTTTCCCGCCATAATGCAAGGCGAACGGGTGGAGAAAAGCATCATCGCCGCCCTCGACTTGATAAACGGTCGGGACGAGGATTTCGACTGCGTGGTAATCATCCGGGGCGGCGGAGCGACAAGTGACATGTCGGGGTTCGACTCGCTCGCACTCGCGGAAAACGTCGCCAACTTCCCCCTTCCGGTGATAACGGGCATAGGGCACGACAGGGACGAAAGCGTGACAGACATGGTTGCACACACCAGCGTGAAGACACCGACAGCCGCCGCCGCAATGCTCATCGGCATTTTGAAAGCCACGGCAGACACCATCGACAGTTATGGGGAGCGCATAGCAAGGGCCACAAGCAACCGGATGGAAACCGAACACATACGCATCGGACGACTGGCGGAACGCATTCCGGCTCTATTCTCAATGACAAAGACAAAACGTGAGGCGTTTCTTGACATGCTCTGGATGCGGATACGCTCTGCACCGAGACACATACTGACCGCCGAGACACACCGGGTCTCAATGTTGGCACAGCGCGCGCAGGCTCTCGACCCTACCCTGCTGCTCAAGCGCGGCTACAGCATCACCCTTCATAACGGACGTGCCGTAAGAGACGCCAATAAGTTGAAACCTGGTGACGAGATAGAGACAAAATTTGAAAAAGGAAGTGTGAAAGCGGTAGTGAAGTAATTTTCACGAAAAAAAGGAAGTGGAATTGAGAAGTTAAAGAAGTATTTTTGGGAAGTTAAAGAAGTTAATGAAGTTAGGGGAAGTTAAAGAAGTTAATGAAGTTAGGGGAAGTTAAAGGAAGTATGCTTTGTTATATGTATTTTGAAATGAGCATATGCCTAAGTAATAATGATTATTCTATAAATAATCTGCGACCGACACGTCTGCGCAATCAGGCACACTGTCGGTATTGTCCTTTAACTTCCCCTAACTTCATTAACTTCTTTAACTTCCCAAAAATACTTCTTCAACTTCCCAATTCCACTTCCTTATCTTCCAAAATCATCATTAAATCATAATCAACAAACAATATCCAATGAAAAAAGCGATAAAATACGAAGAAGCGGTGAAAGAGCTCGAAGAGATTGTAAGGCAAATGGAAAGCGACAGGCTCGACATCGACGTTATGTCAGACAGACTTAAAAGAGCGCAGGAACTGATTACAATCTGTAAGAGCAAACTTAAAAAGACCGATGAGGAAATAAGAAAAATACTCGATAAAGAGTAGTTTTGTTACAACAGAGGTCAATTTATACGACATTTTATTGTCAGTGTCCTATATTTTAACTACTTTTGCAGAAGATAAACCTCATCTACGGCCGCTTCAAGTAAACCGGACTGCGCGCCGCTGGGATTATCATCGCACATTAACGACATAAAAAAGAGTCTGAACAATAATGAAGAACTTAGATTGGGCCAACCTTTCGTTCGGCTATATGCCGACAGATTACAACGTTCGATGCTACTATCGTGACGGCAAATGGGGCGAAGTGGAGATTTGCTCCGACGAATACATCAACATGCACATGGCCGCCACATGCCTGCACTACGGCCAGGAGGCGTTCGAGGGACTGAAAGCATACCGCTGTCCCGATGGCAAGGTACGTGTGTTCCGTATGGACGAGAACGCCGCGAGACTGCAAGGCACATGCCGCGGCATAATGATGCCCGAGGTTCCGGCCGAGCTTTTCGAGCGGATGGTGCGCCAGGTTATATGTCTCAATCAGGAATACATACCCACCTACGAGAGCGGAGCCACACTGTATATCCGTCCTCTGCTCATCGGCATGTCGGCACAGGTGGGCGTCCATCCCGCCACGGAATACCTGTTCCTCATCTTCGTGACTCCCGTCGGCCCGTATTTCAAAGGCGGGTTTGCCACAAACCCGTATGTAATCATCCGCGATTACGACCGCTCGGCACCGCTCGGCACGGGCATGTACAAGGTGGGCGGCAACTATGCCGCCAGCCTCCGCGCCAATCACATCGCCCATGAGAAAGGTTATGCCTGCGAGTTCTATCTCGACGCAAAGGAAAAGAAATACATGGACGAATGCGGAGCGGCCAACTTCTTCGGCATAAAAAACAACACATACGTCACCCCGAAATCATCGAGCATACTGCCGAGCATCACCAACAAGAGCCTCATGCAGCTGGCAGAGGACTTCGGCATGACCGTGGAACAACGGCAGATACCGGAAGAAGAGCTCGCCACATTCGAGGAAGCGGGAGCCTGCGGCACGGCCGCCGTAATATCACCGATATCATATATCGACGATCTCGACACCGGAACGCGCTACACTTTCAGCCGTGACGGCAAGCCGGGGCCAGTATCCACAAGGCTTTATAACCACCTGAGGGCAATCCAATACGGTACCGAAGAAGATAAACACGGCTGGACAACAGTCATCATAGAATAACAAATTAAAAAATTATCACCATGTTAACAAGTACACAGTACAAGAATTTGGCGCTGCAATCACTTAACAGCAAGTGGGGCAAAGGCGCAATCGTGACATTCATCTACCTTGCCGTTTCTGGCGCATTGTCTTCTTTCGATTTTATCAAGGAAGGCTTGGGTTCCGTTATCTCTCTTTTGGTCGGATTGCCCCTCGCATACGGTCTCTACTGCTTCTTCCTCGGGATAAGCCGCGACGAACCTGTGACAAACGGTAATCTGTTCGACGGTTTCAAAGATTTCAAAAGGATATTCCTCACCACTTTATTGCAGAACATATACACATTGCTGTGGACCTTGCTGCTCATAGTTCCCGGAATAATAAAGAGCTATTCTTACGCCATGACACCGTATGTGCTCAAAGACAACCCTGAGTTGAGCAACAACGCTGCCATCGAGGAGAGTATGAGAATGATGGAAGGTAAGAAAATGAAGCTGTTCCTGCTCGACCTGAGCTTCATCGGATGGGCCATTCTCTCTGTCCTGACACTCTGTATCGGTTTCCTTTTCCTCATTCCTTACATATATACGGCACGCGCCCACTTCTATGAGGACGCGAAGAAAGAGATTGCCGAAGTCGGAGCCATTGACTGATAAGCGCAGATGAGCAAAGGAAAATTAGAGAAATTCGCCGACATGGCGAAGTACGAGAACGTGTTCCAATACCCCTATTCGGTAATGGAACACGTTCCTTTTGAGCAGAAAGGCAAGTGGAGAGACTATTTCGGGAACGATAATCCGATAGTACTGGAACTTGGTTGCGGCAAGGGCGAGTATACCGTGGAACTGGCCAAGCTCTATCCCGACATGAACTTCATAGGCGTAGACATAAAGGGAGCGCGCATGTGGACAGGAGCCACGCAGGCTCTCGACGAGCGACTGGCCAACGTGGCTTTCCTGCGCACCAACATCGAAATCATCGATCGCTTCTTCGGTGAAGGCGAGGTGCAGGAGATATGGCTCACGTTCAGCGACCCGCAGATGAAAAACCCACGCAAGAGACTGTCGAGCACATACTTCCTCGAACGGTACAGACGCTTCCTGAAAGACGGCGGTACGATACATATCAAAACAGACTCGAACTTCCTGTTCACATACACCACATACATGGTGGAGCACAACGGCCTGCCGGTGCTGTTCCGGACGGAAGACCTCTATCATACCGATGGTATCGACGAGCAGACCAAAAAGATACTCGGCATACGCACATACTACGAGTCGATGTGGATAGAACGCGGACTGAACATCAGATACATGAAGTTTGCCCTGCCCGCCGCGGGCGCCCTGACAGAGCCGGACGTGGAGATACCGCTCGACGAATACCGGAGCTACAAAAGGCCTAAGCGGAGCGGACTGGCCACAAGCAAATAAACCGCCGCCGGAAACCGACGCCACCGGGGCGGCACGCCCTGCCATATAAAGACAATCCGCCCATTGCCGGATACAGGCATACCGATTTGAGGTATATTGAAACGGAAAAAGCCGAAAAGCGGTGAAAGAGCCATAACGGCACGGTATTTGCCTGCACACGGTAAACAAATAAACAATGAATGAAATGACACTATATCCCAAACTGATTCTCGACGCACTGGCAACAGTGACCTATCCGGGTACCAAGAAGAACCTTGTGGAAAGCGAGATGGTAGCCGACACGCCATCAATCAACGGCATGGCGGTGAAAATAGTACTGCTGTTCCCGCGCGACACGGACCCGTTTCTAAAATCGACGGTGAAAGCCGCAGAGGCAGCCATACACTACCACGTGGGTAAAGACGTGCAGGTGACAATCGAAACGGAGTTCAAGTCGAAACCACGCCCTGAGGTGGGCAAGCTCCTGCCGCAGGTGAAAAACATCATAGCCGTAAGTTCAGGCAAGGGCGGAGTGGGCAAAAGCACCGTAGCCGCCAACCTGGCAATAGCCCTGGCAAAGCTCGGTTACAAGGTGGGACTGCTCGACGCCGACATCTTCGGCCCGTCAATGCCAAAGATGTTCCACGTAGAGGACGAGCGGCCTTATGCCACGGAGAAAGACGGCCGCCAGTTGATCGTGCCCATAGAGAAATACGGCGTGAAGCTGCTGAGCATCGGTTTCTTCGTCAATCCCGACACGGCCACCCTCTGGCGCGGCGGGATGGCGAGCAACGCGCTTAAACAGCTCATCGGCGATGCCGACTGGGGAGAGCTCGACTACTTCGTCATCGACACCCCGCCGGGCACGAGCGACATACATCTGACCCTCCTCCAAACGCTCGCCATCACGGGAGCCGTAATCGTCAGCACGCCGCAGAGCGTGGCGCTGGCCGACGCCCGCAAGGGAATAGACATGTACAAGAACGACAAAGTGAACGTGCCCATACTCGGACTGGTGGAGAACATGGCATGGTTCACGCCGGCCGAACTGCCCGAAAACAAGTACTACATATTCGGAAAGGAAGGCTGCAAAAAGCTCGCCGATGAGATGGGAACGCCCCTGCTTGCCCAGATACCGCTCGTACAGAGCATCTGCGAGAGCGGCGACGACGGCGAACCGGCAGCCACCAAACCCGACACCGCCACGGGGCAGGCGTTTCTCGGCTTTGCCCAATCCGTGGTCACGGTGACCAACAGGCGAAACAAAGAGCAAGACCCGACACGAATAGTGAAGGTCAGCAGACAATGACAAACGGCCGTGGCCGGTCTTCCGGCAGTCGGCAAAAAAATGGATATCCACAACAAAAAATCCGCAGTGTCATCTGCGGATTTTTTGTTTTCGTGCCATCACGCATTCCCTATATGCCACTCATGTCACGGACACATATCCATACATCGACATCGGAAACACGGCAAAAGATGATTTCCGTATAAAAAAAATCATAAAAAAACGCTCTCTTTTTTTCTTGAAATAGAATTTCAAAACGCTACACACACATATACACAACACGATAGCGGGAGTGCCGCATACCGCCTAAAGACCGTTTCTTTTGCAACGGGACGCTCCTTGGAACGCGTTTAGCAATTGATTGCACTGCGTTTAGCCGCCCGTTGCAACCCAACGGGCGGCTAAACGCAAGGCAATAAGATACCCGTTGCATAAAAAATATCGGACAGACGCAACATGACTGGCGTAAAATCCAGGTCTTACATACGTATCGCCCTGACTGACAACCGTTTGTGTAAAACGGCGAAATACGGCGATATTTTCGGGCACGTGAGTCATATTTCAGAAAAACAAGAATATAAACAGCATATTGTAAACATTATTCACAATCAAGGAACAACTGTTTTATTTAAGTTTAAAAAACTTTAATTTCTCTCTCCACAAAAGCGTTATAGAATAATTTATAAGTAACTTTGCAATTTGATAAAACCAAATCTTCATAATCTAAAAACATACAGACATGGGCATACCCATCTCTAAAAAATTTGCCATCACCGGAGTAGCTGGATACATAGCTCCGAGACATCTGAAAGCAATGAAAGCATTGGATGCGGAACTGACCGTCGCCCATGATCTTTTCGACAGCGTGGGAATAATGGACAGCTACTTCCCGAACGCATATTTCACTACCGACGCCGATGATTTCAAAAGACATATCGCCACCGGAAATACAGATTTTCTCACGGTGTGCACCCCTAACCACCTTCATTGCAGCCATGTGATAGGCGGACTGCAAACGGGCAACGACGTGATATGCGAGAAACCGCTCGCCACCACGCCCGAAGAACTGCGAATGATGGACGACTGCCGGAAGGCATGCGGACGCCAGGTATGGACGATATTGCAGCTAAGGCATCACCCCGAAATAATAAGGCTGAAACAGGCGGTGGACGGCGACACACGGAAAGCCACGCACGACATAGACCTGACCTACATAACGCCAAGAGGAAGCTGGTATGCGGCGTCATGGAAAGGCGACCGCACGAAAAGCGGCGGACTGGTGGCGAATATCGGCATACACTTCATCGACATGCTCAACTGGATATTCGGCGAAACGGAACAGGTGGTGATGCACCACTATTCGGCAGACAGCGCTGCCGGAATGCTATACATGAAAAAAGCGCGAGTAAGGTTTTTCCTGAGCATCAACCCGGCGCACAGGCCGGTGCCGGCAGACAACATGATGACGCCATACAGGAGCATATCCATAGACGGGGCGGAGATCGACTTCACAAACGGGTTTACCGATCTGCACACCGCCAGCTACGAACATATATTGAAAGGCGAGGGCTTCACCATAGAAGACACGGCCATGGCCGTAAAGACACTGCAAGCCATAAACGGAGCCGAGCCGAAAGGGTTCGCAGGCGACTATCATCAGGTGGCGAAAACAAAAATAACGGAGTGACCGGCCACCTTGCGACAACTGAAAAAAGTTTTTATAAATCATACGCCTCAATCGGTTTCATGCACAACACGGACATTAAAATGGCAGACCTGTACTGCCAGTACACTGATACGGCCGGAAGTATAGACAAAGCCATAAAAGAGGTTATTGCCAACTCGGACTTTATCAAGGGCGAAGCCGTAGGTGAACTCGAAAGCAGGCTTGCCGGACTTCTGGACACAAAACACTGCATCACGTGCGGCAACGGCACTGACGCGCTATTCATCTCGATGATGGCGACCGGCATCGGACAAGGCGACGAGGTGATAGTGCCGGCATTCTCGTTCGGTGCCGTGGCGGAAGCCGTGGCCCTGCTCGGCGGCACACCCGTATTCGCCGACGTGGAGGCAGACACGTTCAACATGTCTGCCGACAGTGCCGAACGCATGATAACACCACGCACGAAAGCCATCGTACCGGTACACTTGTTCGGACAGCCGTGCGACATGGCGGCTATTAACGACATGGCGGCACGACACGGACTGACGGTAATAGAGGACAACGCACAGTCTCTCGGCTCGGAGTGCTTTTTTCCGGACGGCACACGCAAATACTCCGGCACGGCAGGACACATCGGATGTACGTCTTTCTTCCCGTCGAAACCGCTCGGATGCTTCGGAGACGGCGGAGCCATGTTCACCGACGACGACAGGCTGGCCGAACGCATGCGGGCATTGTCCAATCACGGACAGATACGCAAATACAACCATCTGCATGTCGGCGTAAATTCAAGACTGGATACAATACAGGCGGCCGTACTGCTTGCCAAACTGGGACATATTGGCGAATGGACCGCAAAACGCCGCAAAGCCGCCGAGTACTACACGGCCGGGCTGGCAGGACTCGACGGAACCATCATCACGCCGGCCGCACCGCCACACGGCACGCACGTATATCATCAGTATACGATAAGGCTTACCGACGGTAACAGCCGGGACGCACTGAAAAACAAACTGGCCGAAGCCGGAATACCGTCGATGATATACTATCCGATGCCGCTGACGGAACAACCGGCATACAAGAATATATGCCTGTCGGACAGGGGCGTGACACAGGCCGCCAAACTGTCGGAAACAGTGCTCTCGCTGCCGATGCACAGCGGACTTAAAAAAGAACATCAAGACACGATAATAGGCGTGATACGCCAATTCTGTAGGGGGGGGTAAAAATAAGGCAAGTCGGATAAACAGACGACAAGGCCCACGAAAACATATACGGAGACCGTATATTCGCACTACCCGAGATACCTATATCAAACTAATAATACAAACATATTATTACAATGACAGGATATTTTATCCACCCGACCTCAATAATAGACGACGGCGCCATGATAGGCGACGGTTGCAGGATATGGCACTTCTCTCATATAATGGGAGACACGGTGCTCGGCGCATCGTGCAACATAGGACAAAACGTGATGATTGCCTCAGGAGCACGGCTTGGCAACAACGTGAAAGTACAGAACAACGTATCCGTATACTCGGGTGTGACGTGCGAGGATGACGTGTTTCTCGGTCCGTCGTGCGTGTTCACGAACATCAAAAACCCAAGAAGCGCCGTTTCAAGACGCGGTAAATACGAAAGGACAATAGTGCGCGAAGGAGCCACGATAGGGGCGAACGCCACTGTCGGCTGCGGAATAGAGATAGGAAAGTATGCTTTCATCTGCGCAGGTGCCGTGGTGACAAAGTCGGTGCCGGCCTACGCAAGGATGATGGGAGTGCCGGCACGACAGACTGGATGGATGAGCCGATGCGGCCGCAAACTGGTATTCGACGAGAAAGGAGAGGCCGTTTGCGACGAGTCGGGACTGAAATACGTATTAAAGGAGGGCACAGTGTATGAAGTGGAGCAATGACACGGCATTGAGACGGCTTACAAACGGCGAGACGGCAATTGCCGTAATCGGTCTCGGCTACGTGGGACTGCCCGCGGCGATGTGCTTCGCCGGAAAGTTCAAAGTCATAGGCTACGACATCAATGGCAAAAGAATAAAAACACTGAAAGAAAAACACGGCACGGCAAACGGCAACATACTGTTTACCGACAGGGAAGAGGAACTGGATAAAGCATCGTTCCACATAATAACCGTACCCACACCGACAGACAGTGACAACAAGCCCGATCTGGCACCGCTGCTCGACGCCACAAAGACGGTGGCACGGCACATAAAGCCGGGAGACTGCGTGGTGTACGAATCGACCGTGCACCCGGGATGTACCGAAGACACGTGCGTACCAATCATCGAGAGATATTCGGGACTGGAACAAGGAAAGGATTTCAAGACTGGATACTCACCGGAACGCATAAACCCTAACGACACACGACACCAGTTCAGCAACACACCGAAAATAGTATCGGGCAACGATGCCGACGCGCTCGAACTGATATCAAACATTTATTCGTCAGTCATAGACTCACAAGTGCACCGCGCACCGTGCATAAAAGTGGCGGAAGCGTCGAAGATGCTCGAAAACGCACAGCGAAACGTGAACATCGCTCTGATGAACGAGATGTCGGTACTGTTCTCGCGGACAGGCATTGAAATGCGTGACGTACTGGAAGCCGCGGCCACCAAATGGAATTTCGCACGATACACGCCGGGACTTGTGGGCGGACACTGTATCCCGATAGACCCGCACTACCTCCTGGCGTTTGCCGACAAAGCGGGAGTGGAAACACCGGTACTAAGAACATGCTGCGGAGTGAACGACAATATGGCGCGATATGTGGCAGAATCACTGATCGGCCTCATACGGACAACCGGCAGAAACCCCGAGGAGGCAAGAGCATTGATAATGGGATTTACGTACAAGGAGAATGTCGGCGACATACGAAACACGCTTACAGCAGAAATTTTCAATATACTGACCAAAGCCGGCATAGCCACCGACATAACGGACCCGCATGCAGATCCGAAAGAAGTATCGGCCATGTACGGCATAACGCTTGCCGCTGAGCCGACCGGCAAATATGACATCATAGCCATAACGGTGGCTCATGATGAATACAAAGCGCTCGATGAGGATTATTTTATCGGGCTGTCGGATGGTAACGCCGTGCTCGCCGATATAAAATGGATATATAAAGACAAGATAAAGTCACTGAGATATTGGAGCCTTTGAGATAAACCAGTTGTATGTTTAAATTCGTCCGTATGCCAGAAACGCAGAGTCTACCACTACGATCGAACCGTGATACAACCGACCGCAGGGCAAAAGAAAATACCGGTAACAGCCGCACCGTACAGGCCTCGTGGCTCACTCTGGCCGGATTTATGTCGCTGAGCGTAGGTATTATAACGGCAGCCATACTCAGCCGGTTCATGACAAAATCGGAATACGGCACATACCGACAGGTCATTTACATATACTCCACACTGCTGATAATATTCTCACTGGGACTGCCGAAGGCATACTCTTATTTCCTCGCACGGATACCGAGAGACGAGGGCCTTGACATGGTGAAGAAAATAAGCATGCTGTTTATCGGCATGGCAGCCGTCTTTTCCGCCGTATTGCTGTTTGGCGCCGACACTATAGCCGGCCTGCTGGGCAACCCTCCGCTTGCCGAGAACCTTAGATACTTCGCCGTCACCCCCATACTCCTCATGCCGGTGATGGGTGTGGAGAACGTACTGACGGTATACAAGATGTCTCGGGTGGTGGCTGTCTATGCCACCGTAAGCAGGCTCTTCATGATTATATGCACCGTATTGCCGGTGGTAATGATAAAAGCTGACGCCAAACACGCCGTCATCGGATTTGTAGTCTCGTCGGTGATAACCTGTATTTCGGGATACATTCTGATAAGACTTCCGTTCCGAAATACGGTCCAAAGAAAGACAAAAACAGGATTAAAGGAAATCATAAGGTTCTCCAAGCCCGTATTTACTACGACCGTTTACGGATTTGTCATCAGTTCGACAAGTCTTTTTTTCGTAGGAAGATACTTCGGCGCCGAAGAGTTTGCGATGTTCGCCAACGGTTACAAGGAACTTCCGTTCGCAGGAATGATAATCAGCGCAGCCACCGCCGTGCTGCTTCCCGAATTCTCAAAGATGCAAAAAACAGGAGCCATGAACCGCGAGTTCATTTCCCTGTGGAAATCTGTCGTATACAAATCGCTCTCCGTGATATGCCCGTTGTCGCTCTTCTGCTGCGTATTCGCAAAGGATATAATATGTACCATATACGGAACGGAATACTCAGACGCGTCGGTATTGTTTCAGATCATCACGATGATAAACCTCACATACGTCATGCCATACAACACCATCATGCTCGCACTTGACAGAGGCAAAGAGCTGGCGCGTGCCTATATGCTGGCGGCGGCACTGATAGTGGGGCTGAATATAATGTCTGTAAGCCTGTCTTTCCACTCCATCACACTGATAACCTTGATACACACATCGTGTATCCTGCTATGCAGGGCAATGCTCATGGCCGTCATATCGCGTTCGTTGAATACCACCGTCGCCAAACTCGTGCCGTGGAAAAAGAGCATCAGAATACTCACCGCCTCGGCGGCAGCATGTATCATCGCCGTATTTACGAGATATCTGCTCGGCAATATGCACGGAATAGCAGGTCTGACGACAGGTTTCTGCATTTTCATCATGACATACTGCTTCATCGCCGGCATGGCGAAAATCGACTACAAAGAGATTTTCCGGCCTATAATATCAAGGATCGGAATATACAAAAACAACATATCCGATGCCGGATATGCCTGAAACAGATATTAAATAAACGACAATAACATGAATATTCTTATCGTAAGCAACTATTTCTGCCCTTCCACAACCATAGCGGCATATCGTATAGAGGCTTTTGCCAAATACCTGAAAGAAGCCGGTCACGATATAACCGTAGTGACGGAATGGGATGAAGAGAACCACATCAAATGGCACGGATGTGACGTTCATTACGTTAAAAATCGCATTGCACAAAAGGCTTACTTGGAAAAGTGCAGAAATCTACATAAAAAATGGACTCTAAAGAGAATGGCAAACGCCATTCTTTCACGCGCACTACTCGACCCCTCGATATTGTCTTGGAACCACTGGGCTTATAAAAAAATCGTCGAGTTATTCAAACACAAGCATTTCGATGTCGTATTAAGCTCATACCCGTTCTTGGCTTCGCACCTGCTTGCCCTCAAACTAAGAAAGAACGGATACAAATTCTACTGGATAGCGGACATGCGCGACGAGATGTCCAAGTTTTATTTCGGACCTCCTTTCTACCGCCGACGTATCCGCTCGTATGAGCATGAGATACTGGACTCAGCCGACGTTACGGTATCCGTGTCAGCCCATCTAATCAAAGACTTCAAAGCCACATGCGATAACGGAAGGTTTCTCGAAGTAAAGAACGGATACGACTATGATGAAATACATGACGTAACATTCCAGCCTCAATTCACGATGTCATATATCGGGAACCTCTATAAGAATTTAATTACACCGTACAACTTGTTCAAAGCATTCAACGAGCTTATGGAAGAAAGGAAAATCCCTTCCGACAGTAAAATAAAAATAGTGGGAAACACATACATAAAACTAAATGTTCCCGATAGTATCAAAGATAACGTCATCCAAATAGACAGGGTATCCCACTCGGAAGCCATCAGAATGTCGACAGAGACGGATGTCCTGGTAGTAATACACCAAACGGGAAGAAAAGGAGTATACACGGGAAAGGTCTTCGACTATCTTGCGACAAACAAACCTATACTCGCGCTATGCGACCCTAATGACGTGATAGCCGAATTGCTCGACGAGACCAAGACCGGCTTTACCGTAGACAACGACGATATTGAAGGAATAAAAAGGAGCATCCTAAAATGTTACTCTATATGGAAGAACAAAGAGGTGCTGCCAAGAGACTGGGAGAAAATAAAACAGTATAAACGCAAGAATCAAATAAACATACTGGCCGACTACCTGGCCGCGCACAAGGATGAGGTAGAGAGTAAAAAGGCTTAGAGAAAATATCCGCATATAAAAAAACGGATGGGACGATATTGATGGATAATGCGACTATATATCAATGTTCAAAAGAACTGCCGATATACCGGTCGCATTATTTTCGTTTGATACCGCAATAGAACATGTATCGAAAGACAACGATTTTGCGTCTCCCGAATATCCTTTACCCGATCACCATGCAACGGAACGATATCAAAGGCATGAGAAGACATCATCTGTCTTTCCCAACACCATGCCTTAACTTACGGCGGACAGCCCGCTTATGCCTCAAATCGCGCAAACGGCGCATCAGATTGGCACGTGAAAGATATATCTGATAGCGATATACGCCACATGCAAGACAGAAATAGACCACGACATGCAGCCATAGCATACGATACTCGGTCACCACATCCGAAAGGCCGGCACCCATGGAGTTGACCCGCACAAAGGCACGCACACCGAATGTTGACGGGAATATCCACGAAACAGCCTGCCAAAACCACGGTATATCGCTCTGAGGCCATGACACACCAGAAAGAAACAGCAACGGAACAGACATGAAAACGACAAGCAACATTACATTCTCACGATAACGGATGAGGCACGATACCGTCATGCCGAAGAATACGCAAGCCAACAAATAGGGCAACATTACGCCTAAAAGGTCTGCCGGACGCGAGAGAGCGGCAAAGCCGAAAATCCTCGGTACCACAAGAGTGAGGTATGCGGCGGTAACAGAGAATATCATCATATAACACAAAGCTTTGCCCAATACGATACGGAATACCCCGCGATAATGCTTGCTTATGGGTATCAGTTCCTTATAACCGTTTGTCTCCCTGGCTGTTCCGGCAGCGAGACCGATGCCGAGCACGAGTGTCTGTTGCAGTATGAGCATAAGAACCCCCGGCAATATGAAATTACCGTAACCGCCTGTAGAATTGAAAATGGGAACCTCCTCATACGCCAGCGGCATTCTCATTATCTCATCCTCACGGTCTGTCTGATTTCCGGAAACAGCCACCTGTATATCGGAATTCATCTCCTGAGATACCAACAGGGCAGCCTGGTATACGGCTTTATAAGTCAGCATAAGACTCATATCGCAATAAACGCTCACTACCGTCTGCTGCATCCGTCCCTGACGGGTGGAGAAATCGGACGGGATATAATAAATACCACGCACTTCCTGACTGCTCATCAGTGCCTTGGCCTCATCCATATCCGTGGCATGACAGGCTATTCTCACATCGGGCGAGGCATCGCAACGGCGAATGAAGTCACGGCTCAACGCGCTATGGGAGTTGTCTACCACGGCAACAGGCACCTCATGCACCACTTCATTGTTGTACACCCACGAATAAAGAAGAGGATAAGCAATCGGAACGATGAGGAAAAAGATTATCACCCCCTCGTCTTTAAATGTGTTTCTCATCTCCTGCCACCACACATAACAAGCGTCGCTTATTCCTTCGGCAATTCTTGATAATGGTCCTTTGTCCTTCATACGCCTATGGTATATAAACATAATTGAGCATGGCCTTCTTCAATTTAGGCAACACAGCCAATGGCAACAACGCAAAAACGGCAAGAGCCACTATGTGCGGCATGGCATCGACCAGCGGGAAGCCATTGAATATCGCCTGCTGGTATATCATGAAATAATGACGCAGCGGAAAGAGCCACGACAGAGACTGCAACGCCCCGTCCATGCCCATGACGGGAAACGCCGAGCCGGCCATGGAGAAACTGAGCACAGCCCAAAGCGAACAGGTACTCATCGACAGGCGCAATGAAGGCATAAGACCGAATATGAACACGCCGAACCCCTGCGAGGCAAGCACCATCAGAAGTCCCGAAAGCACAATAGGCACCATACCTCCCGGATGCGGGAAATCGAGAATGCCATACACATAATACATATATCCGTATGTGACGGCAAGAAAGACGATGGTCTGAGGAATTATTTTACCGGCCATTGCCACCGGCATATTATTACCGGACAAAGCGAGCCAGTGCTTGGAACGGCAGAATTTAAGTTCTGTTCCGAGTGAATAGGCCGTTATCAGAAAGGCGAACAGCATTATCATACCCGGCACAAGCACCGTACTAAGATATACATTATAGTTCGTCCATGGGTTCGACGGTTGATGAAGATCTATCAGTATGGGCTGCAAGAATGTCTTTATCTGCTCAGGGGTGTATCCCCTCGCGCTCATGGCTGCCTGCGCCACCGATGCCGAACCAAGTGTGGATATTGTCTTCAAGTCACGAAACAGCAGTGCTCCTGATGTCAACGACGTCAAACTGTAATAGAAAGAAATCTTCGGTTGCCGGCTCGACAAAAGCTTGCCTGCCGTACCTTTCGGAATGTATATAAACGCATAAATCTCGTTTCGCTGTATGGCAGCGCGAGCCTCGGCCACGCTTTCATAGCGTGCAACGACCCTACTGGTCTGGAAAGCATCGAGATTGCGTATCAGTTTGCGGCTGGTTGAGGTATTGTCAAGGTCCACTACGCCCACAGGCATGTCCTGGGGCTGGCCTGAATCCATGAGCGACGTGAAGAAAAACATGGTCAGCAACGGGAATACCACCATGCAAAACCAATACATCGGGTTTGAAACCATGATGCCTACCTCACGCCGCGACACCATGAGCACATTTTTAATATATCCCGCCACACTCATAACAAAGCCCCTTGACAGCCAATTACAAATCCTTTATGATGAGCGACATACCGGGGCGAAGACCATCCACCGCCTTAACGGGACGGGCTTTCACCTCAAAAGTCTTCAAGTCGTACTGCCCGTTGGCTTTCGTCGCCTTCCATACGGCATAGCTGCCTTCGTCTTTGATATAGTATACCTTCATACGAATATCTTTACCGAATGCCGGAGCAAAGGCCGTAAACTCCTCTCCCACCTTCATGCTTTTCAAGCGATCCTCACGTACATTGAACGTACCCCACATATCGTTCATCACCGATATCGTCATTATCGGCGAGCCTGTACCCACCAGCTCACCGACCTTCGGATATATATCTGTCACCTCACCGTCTGCCGTGGCAGTCTGAACCGTCTCGCTTATATACGAGTTTACCTCATCGACAGCTCCCTTCGCACGGCTCACCTGTGCCGCGGAAGCCATCTTCTCTTCTTTTCTCGCCCCGTTGCGAGCCATGTCATACTGGCTCTTAGCAGCCCGCTCCTGCGCTTCCATAGCTTTATAATTGGCGTAAACCTCGTCACGCTTCTGTGCGCTTATCACTCCCTCATCAAACAAACGCTGCATACGCTCATACGATTTCTGCGCTATATCCAGTCCGGCACGAGCCTGTTGCCACACCTGATATGCCCCGCGCACCTGCTCGGCGCGCGCTCCGGCGTTTGCCATTGCGTCAAGAGCGGCGGCGGCATTCTCCGCCCCCTGCGCCTGCTCCATCTTCGCCCGCACGTCGGGAGCGTCTATAATGGCCAGCGTATCGCCCGCTTTGACGAAGTCGCCCTCTTTCACACGCAGTTCAAGAATACGGCCGGGCACTTTGCTCGACACCCTGTATTCCGTCACTTCCACTTGCCCTTGAATGAAATCCGGTTCACCGCCAATGGTAAAATAACCTATCAAGGCCACGATTAACACCACTGCCGTAAATCCCGCTATGGCATAAAGTATGCTGTTGTGCTGTGATTTTGCTGACATAACTATATGTATTAGTAAAATTTTGGTAGATTATTGTTCCAACGTGCCGAGAGCCTTACGCATATTAACGTCGCTCAGGCGGATATCAATCTCCGCGTCAATCTTCTGCGAACGTGCCTGCAACCATGCAGTCTGCGCCTCCATCACCGTGGTGGCAGGCATCACACCCTCACGAAATCCCACCTCGGCACTGCGCAAGTTCTCCTCGGCACGCTTCACATTGCTGTCGGCAAGTGTCAGACGCTTAGACGCCTCGCCAACCTTGAAGGCGCTTTGACTTGCCTGCAGCTCTATCTTTTCACGGGCCTCGGCCACCTCAAGTGCCGCAATAGCAGACGCACCTTTCGCCGCACGAACCTTATAAGCCACGTCGCCCCAGTTCCATACCGGTATACTCACGAGCACACCGACATTCCATACTCCGCCGAATTTCTTCTGATAACCGTCGTAAACATTGGGGTTCGTCACCGTATAACCGCCCGTAAGCCCTATCTTCGGCAGGTTTCCGGATTTCAGCAGATTTACCGCCTGCTTGCTCATGTCTGCCATAGCCTGAAGCACATGTATTTCCGGACGATTATCAGCCGCCGTCTTAACAGCGGTTGCTTCCACCGGAACCGCCACAGGCACTATGTTATCCTTGTCCTCATCGTCCGTTATCAGTTCCGTATCCACGGGCAATCCGCATTGCTGACAAAGCAGCATGCGCGACAGGGTCAGTCCGTCATTGACTTGAAGCAGTGTCATTTCCGCCTCATTGACCTTCACGTCAACCCCAAGTCCCTCGGCACGGGTAGCCACTCCCTCGGCAATCATCTTATATACATCGCCGCGCAGTTTTTTTGTCAGGGTGAGATAACTCTCTGCCAGTTTCTTCTTGTGCTTGAGAGACACGACTGTCCAATATGCCTTGTCGGTGTCGTATATTGTCTGCTGGCGTACCGCCTCGGCTGTTCCGGCGGCCATCCGCTCGCCTATATCGGCCATGCGGTTAACCGCCTTGATGCTTCCTCCCATATATATCGGCTGCGTAACGATCACCGAGCCGGCAAAGATATTGCGAGTGTCGGTACGGAAAGCGTCCACGAGGCTGCGGCCTCCGGCGTTGAGCATTGCCGCGGCACTGTTTATGTGCTCATTGAAACCGCCCGCTATCTGCTCAATGCTTGTACCGAGAGCGCCAAGTTGCCCGTTTATTGCCGCAAGCTGTTCAGGAGTCAGGGATGCGCCCGCATTCTGCAAGGCCGAATTTATTCCGTTTGCGGCTGTTGTTCCGATGTTCGACAATGCCGACTTCTGGTCTCCGTTGAGAAGCGATATCTCACGGCTTGTATACATATAGCTCCCGAATGCGTGTATTCCAGGAAGATATTTAGTGCGAGCCGACTTGCGTATGTTTCTCGCCATGTCTTGCTTGACCTCCGATATGCTCATCTGCTTGTTGTTGCGCAAAGCCATGGCACGACAACTGTCTATGCCGACAGGCTGCCCGGCAGCGACTTCCAGCACAGGGAACGACATAAGGAATAATGCAGCTAAATATCTCATAGGCAAATAATTACTTATCATTTAAAGGTAAAATTGCGTGCGCCTATCATGTTTCCGTCTGCGAATATGCTCACGTTGTATGTTCCGCCTTCGAGATAGTTTGTTATGTTCCAATACGTGATGACCGACATTTCCTCTCCCGTATATTCTATGTTCTTCGTCATTGAATACTCTATCTCACGGTTCTCGTAGGCGAATGTACCTCCCGTACTGCCCAATATAGAGCCGCCGGGGGTCATTATACGCACGTATATGGTGCGTATTCCGTTAGGGGCCGTCACGTTCTTTGCTATGTTGAATGATACTTCTATCGTCTTGCCGTCCTTGATTTTCTTGGCCGGCTTCTTACGCTTGTTTCTTACCACCATGTTGATCGATGTTGCGTCGAGCTGCGACGCTATTGCCACTTTCTCCGACAGCGACGCCTTTTCGTTGCTGAGTCCCTCTATCTGGCGCGTGGCCTCGGCATACTGGTCCTTTACTCTGTGATTCTCATCCATCAGGTTCTGGTTCAACCGGTTGAGCGAGTCTATCTGCAACACATAGCTGCGGAGCACCATACGCACCGTGGCCAGTTCTTTTTTCAGTCTTGTTATCTCCCGGGCGTCATCGCTTTTCACACGCTTCAACTCTTCGAGAAGCCTCTGCGTGCGCAACTGCTCCTGCGTGAGCTGTGCCACGATAGAGTCGTTGTTTATCTGAGCTTTCATCTCGCTGTACTGACGGGCAAACTGCTCATACTCGTTTTCCATCTCTTTCTTTTCAAGGTTTGCCAGTTCCTGCATGTCGCGGTTGGCCTCTTTCTGCTCATTGAGATTAAAAACGAGGAATATCACCGCCCCTATGAGAAACACTAAAACACCTATCAAAGGTATAAGAATCTTCTTGTTCATATCTAAATATTATTATTCTCGAAAACGGTGCAAATTTAAATTATTTTGCCGAGACAACAAAAAAATTGTTTTTATTAAAAGGAAATAAGTATTTATTTTTAAGAGAAATACGGAAAAAAAGAACTTTTTTTACATTAACCCGAATATCCGTCATTTCCCGACTGCCGCCATTCAAGCATAAAGCGACAACCCGGCATCACCTGAATAGAAACGGCACCGCACCATGAATAAAAACGAAAAACGCCACGTGACAATCAGGTTAAAATGACATAACGCGATCGGCACGCACAGCATATATGACAATCGCAGGCAATATCGGTCGATATTGCCTGCAAACATTCAGTCTTCATCCTCTTCGGATACCGGTATGTCCATTATCGGCAATTGCCGGTCTATCGCCGAGTTGAACGATATTATCGTCTCGCTACGTGCCAGTCCGAGCGGCTGCAACTTGTCGTGGATGATGTTCAGCAAGTGATGATTGTTGATGGCGTATATCTTGATGAACATGTCGAAATCTCCCGTGGTGTAATGACACTCCACCACTTCGGGAATATCCCTCAGCTTTTCCACCACCTCGTCGAATTTCTCGGGACTGCGCAGGTTAAGGCCGATATATGCACATGTCTCATACCCTATCTTTTCCGGGTCGATGACAAACTGCGAGCCTTTCAATATTCCGAGATTGGTTAGTTTCTGTATTCTCTGATGTATAGCCGCGCCGCTCACATTACACGCCCGAGCGACCTCCAGAAACGGTATTCTGGCATCGTCGGCTATCAAACGCAAAATTTGTTTGTCAAGTTTATCCAATTTCTGATTTGCCATTTTAATTGATATTTACAGGCACAAAGATATAACAAATATCGCATATTCGCAATAAAACCGTAAGTAATATTACGGTTATTATTATAAATCATCATTCTTTCTCTTCCTGTTCTCCCGAATATACGATGTTGAGAGCATAAGATTTGCGCAACGCCTCTTTCACGTCACTTATCAGCCCCATCGGCACCGACCTGTCGGCACTTATGCTCACTTTCATGTTTTTAAGGTCTTCGGGAGACATCCGCGAACGCTCGGCCGCTATATAGTCGGCTATATCATCCACGTCGGCCAACTTGTCATTGAGCTGTATACGTATGGCACCGGCATCACCTCCACCGGACGAAGCCCCGACCCTGCCTATATATATATGGGATACCGTCGACCTCTTTGCCAGCCTCTCGGTCTCCGAACCTTGCGGTACTGTGTATTTCACTTTCATCTCCACCTCGCGCATGGTCGTGACTATCATGAAAAAGAAGAGCACGGTGAAAATCATGTCGGGCAGCGACGAGGTGTTCAGTCCCGGCATACGGTGCTCACGGCGGTCGAACATGCTCATCTGCCGCCCCCTTCCGTCGTTTCCGATATACGCTGCGGGTATCGCTCGGCCACCATAGTCTTCTCTTTAGTGTCGCACTCGGCATAAGGCCGTCCATAACGCTGCCGTGCATACCTGTCTCTCAGGTTGTTGTATGCCGCCATTATGGCGTTCTGCATGGCGAAATACGTGTCGTAAGTTGCGCTTCTGTCCACGTGTACCGACAGTACGTGCTTCGTACGCTTGCTTTCCACAAACGTCTCGATCCGACGTACCAACTCTTCGGGCGTGATGTCTTCACCGTCACACGTAAGCCGGTTGTCCGCCGCTATGTCAAGCCTCATCATGTCGGAGCGCCTGACCACCAGCTCGGCCTCTTCCTCACTCTGCGGCGGCGGGGCAAGCCGACGCTGCAAACCGTTGTCGCTGTCTATCGAGGTGGTGACGAGAAAGAACACCAGCAACATAAAAGATATGTCGGCGGTGGATGTAGTGTTGAGTGCGGGCACCCTGCTTCGAATACGTCTCCTGAACATTGATCAACATTTTTTTGAGCTGCGACCGCCACGGACTATGCCCGACAGGCCGAACACCACACATATAACGGCAATGACCATGAGTACGGCAGATGTGTTGATAAACATGTCGCTAAGTTTCAACCACACGGCAGAGCCGTACATACGGCCGTTGATTTCCATGGGCTCCGATGAGCCGGAAAGAAACGTTATCAACAAAACAACCGCTGAAGTGCCTGCCGTGGAATACATGATGCGGGCCGAGGGAATTCCGTTGGACACCGCATCGCCGCCCATGCGGGTCTTTATGTCGCGTACAACCGACACCCCAATAAGCACGACAGCCAATACCACGAGGGTATATGCCAGCCCTATCAGTACATCGGTGAACATAGGGGCGTTGTAGTTCGGATTTTCCTCGTAAGGCACCGAAAAGCCGAACAGATAAAAAGCGCCGAATACCACGGCCGCTGCGACAATGAGCAACAGAAACACGCGACCGGCAATTCTATCGGCCGACATGTTGCCGATATTTGTCTTACCGGCTCTCTTCATCGTGACGGAGTTTGAATTTCATTATCATATCGAGCAGGGCTATTGCCGATTCCTCCATCTGCGACGTCAGATGCTCGATCTTAGATATCACATAATTATAGAAAAGTTGCAGGATGAGAGCCACGATGATACCGAATATGGTGGTTATCAGGGCCACTTTCATGCCCGATGCCACGATAGACGTGCTTATATCGCCGGCGATGCGTATCTGGTCGAAAGCCATGACCATGCCTATCACCGTGCCGAGAAATCCGAGCGACGGGGCTATTGAGATGAAAAGAGTTATCCACGAGCATCCCCGTTCGAGATTTGCTGACTGTACAGACCCGAAAGAGACTATCGAACGCTCTATGTTGTCTATCGGCTCTCCGATACGGGCAAGCCCCTGATAGCATATCGAGGCCACCGGGCCGCGGGTGTCACGGCACAGCTGCTTGGCGCCTTCAATGTCGTCTGCGGCTACTTTCTCCTCCAAGTCCCGCATGAACCGTTTGGCGTTTATCTCGGAAAGCGTCAGATAGATGATGCGCTCTATGCAGAAAGCCAGTCCCAGCACGAGAGCGATAGCCACGAGAGACATAAAACCGGCATTACCTTCTATGAATTTTGTTTTCAGCCGTGTATGAAAGCCTGTGCTTTCCTCTGCCTCAAGCCCGTCGTCCGAAAGATTGTCCGCTGTATCATCACTGATTATCCCGCTTGCCGAAGAGTCGCGTGCCACAACCGCCGCACTGTCTTCCGCCACGGTTTCCACCGTATCCTGTCTTGCCTGAGCACTCGCTAAGTCTGCCTTGATTAACAAAAGGAAACCGCTAATTGCCAAAACCGCAATTAATTTTCTCATTCCTTAAAATAAGCTGAATTGGTTTAAATAAGCTGATTATTTCTTTTTGCGGAGAGAGGGGGATTCGAACCCCCGAACCGGTTTTGCCGGTTACACGCTTTCCAGGCGTGCCTCTTCAGCCACTCGAGCACCTCTCCTAAAATCAGCGTCTGCGCCGCATACGACGCTTTTTGCGGTGCAAATTTATCCTTTTTCGTCCTAATTCATATATTTCACACGCTTTTTTTATAATTCTTTAAGGGAAAAGCCGGTTTATCGCCTTTGTTTTATCTTCCGGATATATCGGCAAATATATAGTGACAATCCTTGTTTGACGCATGTTTTTTCCTTAAATTTGCATGGTACGAACAATTCAAGGACAAAGAACAACATGACATTTAATTTACAAGACGGGCATCCATCCATGAATATTTATGCAATAATCGAAGACTATGAAATATGATATTGCCGCACGACAAACCGTCGTCCGCGTCTTTGTCACGCATATTATGATTTATCGGCATTTGCCGGCTGTCGTGTTTGCGGGGCTTCACCACTGTGTGAAGCCCCGCAAACACGTTTATACATGAATGGATATTTATGCAAAAACACATTTTTGCCACTCACATCCGGCTATCGGTTGCATTGCGTTTAGACGCTAGACGGAAGCCGTTTAGCGTCTAAACGCAATGCAACCGGTATCTAAACGCGACATAACGGGATACCGAATGCATGAACATGCCCCGATCACCATCATCTGCAGGCAAAGCGAGGTCACAACAAAAGGAAACATATCATTTATCAATGTTCGGAACACCGCTTTACATCCAGTCTTGCATAAATATGCATTCCGGAAGAGAACGGTTTTGCAGGAATTATGTTTACAAAAGAAAACGAACGAAGTTCCGGAGGGTTATGTGACAATACGAAACGACATTTCCTTAAAGCAAATAAACGCATTTCAGTATCGAAAGTTCCGCATGCCGGCGCATACATGTAAAAAAGAGACAGTCTTATTTGTCTATAAACCGAAATATACGCTCAGCATTGGCAGTTGTGGCACGGGCAATATCTTCCCCGCTGACTCCGTAGCACTCGGCCATCTTTCGAAGTACATACAGCGTATACGCACTCTCATTGCGCTTGCCGCGCATCGGCACGGGAGCCATGTAAGGACTGTCTGTCTCGAGGACGACCCTGCCGAGCGGCACAGATGGGAGCACATCGGGCAGATTGCTCTTCTTGAACGTCAGCACACCGCCTATTCCGAGAGCGAAACGTTCGAAACGCAACAGTTCGGCGGCCTCATGGGCATTGCCGGTAAAGCAGTGGAAAACGCCTCCCGGCAGTTCTTTCTCGTACCTGCGCAGCATGGCCACCATCTCGTTCTGCGCCTTGCGGCAGTGAATCATCAGCGGAAGGCCGTGCTCTATCGACCAGCACACCTGCTCCTCGAAAGCGGCAAGCTGCTCCCTCTCGTACTCACGGCTCCAATAATAATCGAGACCAACCTCGCCGACAGCTATATAACAGTCGGGCAACAACGCCTTTATGCCGGCCAGCACTGTGGCATAGTCGGCCTTCACCTCCTCGGGGTGCAGTCCGGCCATGGGATATACGAAACCCGGATAGCTGGCGGCGAGATTACGGGCAGCGACCGACGACGACAAATCTATGGCGGGAACGAACATGCGCCCCACCCCGGCCTCACGGGCACGTGACACGACCTCGTCACGGTCGGCGTCGAACTCTGTGCCGTCGAGATGCGTGTGAGTGTCTATATAGTACATATCAAAACAATGATTTCTTTCCGACAGCACGCCTCACGATAAATGTGACGCATGGTCTTACTTTTCCCTTTTCATCATCCCGGCAGTAAACCGGCGCAGGCTCTCCTTACGCTCATCGGCCACACCGACCATGTCGAGATACTTCCCGCTCTCGGCAAAACAGCTGTTTATCTTCTCCTCGCACAGCCGGCGGATGCCAATCTCATCGTATATAGCCGTGACGGCGGCTATCTTCTCGGCGCGGTCAAACTCTTTCATGCCTATCCACCGTTCCAGTTCGGCACGCTGCCTGCCGTCTGCCAGTTGCAAGGCGTTTATCAGCATGTATGTCTTCTTGTTTGAAGTGATGTCGCCTCCGATTGCTTTTCCGAACACGGCCGGGTCTCCGTAGACATCGAGCAGGTCGTCCTGCAACTGGAACGCCAGTCCCATCCGCTCGCCAAACTTGTAAAGATTATCCGCATCGGCGTCCGACGCGCCTGCCAGTATGGCGCCAATCTTAACGGCACAGGCCAGCAGCACGCTCGTTTTCAGACGTATCATCTCGATATATTCCTCTTCCCTGACATCGCTTCGGGTCTCGAAGTCCATGTCATATTGCTGTCCCTCGCCAATCTCCAAAGCCGTCTCCGTAAACAGGTCGAGCACCTGCCTCAACTTGTCGGGAGCACATGCGGCAATGCGTTGATAGGCTACCACGAGCATGGAATCGCCCGAAAGTATCGCCGTGTTGGCATCCCACTTGCGATGAACGGTAGGCCGACCGCGGCGCACGTCGGCATTATCCATCAGGTCGTCGTGGAGCAATGTATAGTTGTGGTATGTCTCTATGCCGCAGGCAGGCATGAGAATGCTTTCCGGATCGTCCTTATACAGATTGTAAGCAAGGAGCATGAGCACCGGGCGTATGCGCTTGCCGCCGAGCGAGAGCACATATTTTATGGGGTCGTAGAGCGACTCGGGTTTACGGGAGTATGGCAGATTGTCGATGAAATCGTTCACCATGCTGAGTATTTCTGCTGATGTCAACATATAGATAATGGTTTTATGTTATTACAATTTAAATACAACGGGGACGCGAACCATTGTCCGGCATGGTTTGCCGTCCTGTATGCCGGCTTTCCACCGTGGCATCATCCTTATCACGCGCAGTGCCTCACGGTCGAGTGCCGGGTCGGCATGAGCCACAATCCTAATATCGGTGGCAACGCCATCGACAGTGACGATAAACTGCACTATGACCTTTCCTTCCTTATTGCGCCGCTTTGCGTCGGAAGGATATTTAAGATTGCGGGTGAGCCACTTCATCATCTCAACCGGACCGCCTGGAAACTGCGGCAACTCGCGCACCACACGGAAATGCTCCGGATTATCGCCGGCAACGGGAGAAAGCGGCGGAACGGCAAGAGCCGCATCATCGTCGGCCGGCATGAAAGGCAGCATGCCGTCGGCATTGCCTGAAGGAGCGGCTGTCTCTCTGTCGGACATGGCGGCATGTTCGTCGGTCACGGCATCGTCTTCGACCCGAAGCCTGTCGGCCGCCGGGTCCTGCTTTACAGGAGCAAAGGCTATCATGTCTTCCTCTACACGTACAGGACTGAGTTCGAGATCGGCGGCAAGATCGTCGAGAGCCGTATCACCGGCATCAGACGAGGTATCGCTCACAATGTATTCAAAAGCCGCGAAAAGAAGAGATAAAGCGAATATCAGCCCGAGTAGGAACCCCGTAAGCCGCTTGTTCTCCAAATCTGCCGAGACGCTCTTCTTTATCTCCATTCGTATTTATAATATAAAGAGTTATTTTTCGTTATATTGTCAGTGATAAAACGAATTACTGATGCAAAATTAACGCAGATATTTCAAAAAGGCGTAACTTTGCCGACAAATTACCATAAAATAGATGAAAAAAGTGCTTTTTGCCATAATCGCCCTGCTTTTTCCCGTGCTGACAATGGCACAGGAAAGCCGGACCGATTATAATTTCCTGCGGTTGCCCATGAGCGCACACGCTGCCGCACTCGGAGGCGACAACATAACGATAATAGAAGACGACCCAACACTTATATTCCACAATCCGTCGCTGATAACAGGCGTAAGCGACAAGTCGCTCAACCTGGACTACATGACATACATGGAGGGCGTGAGGCTGGCAGGAGCATCGTTCGTAAAGGCGGTGAACGACAAGGCGACATGGGGAGTGTCTGCACAATACATGGACTACGGAAGCATGAAAGAAACGACACCCGACAACGTGCAGACAGGTACATTCTCGGCAAAAGACATAATGATAGGCGGCTCGTTCGCATACACCCTGACCGACAAACTGGCGGGAGGAATAACGGCAAAGGTGATAACATCGACCATAGCAGGATACAACTCGATAGCGATGGGCGTGGATCTGGGACTGAACTACTACATCGAAGACCGGGGACTGTCCGTATCGGCCGTGGCGAGAAACCTCGGCGGACAGGTCAAAGCTTTCAACGATGATTTCGAGAGCATCCCGCTCGACATACAACTTGGAGTGAGCAAGCAGCTCGGCAACGCCCCGCTGCGCATATCCGGCACATTGACAAGACTCAACAGCCGGGAAGGGCGGCTCATCAATCACTTAGTGCTTGGAGCGGACATCATGCTGTCAGACAACATCTACATTGCCGGAGGATATAATTTCAGGCGCGCCGACGAGATGAAAATCACCGACAGCGAGGGCGAAAGCAGTCACGGGGCTGGACTGTCGCTCGGAGCCGGACTGCAACTCGAACGGTTCAAGCTGAACGTTGCCTACGCTAAATACCACGTATCGTCCACATCACTGACCTTCAACGTGACGTATTCACTATAAGAAAAATCATCCATCATAAGCAACAAATTCATTCACTACAAGAAACATATTTACTCACTATTAAGAAACAAGTTTTTTTCACTACAATGACAACAACGGAACACATGAAAAAGATTACCATAGCGATAGACGGTTTCTCGTCGTGCGGCAAGAGCACGATGGCAAAAGACCTTGCGAAAGAGGTTGGTTACGTATATGTGGACACGGGGGCGATGTATCGCTGTGTCACCCTTTACGCACTGACAAACGGAATGTTTGATGCCGACGGCAACATAGACAAGGCCGGACTGGAAAGCAGGATGCCGGATATCGACATATCTTTCAGGCTCAACGAGAATACGCGCCTGCCCGAAACATACCTGAACGGAAAGAACGTGGAGCGTGACATACGCACGATGGAAGTGTCGGACCGTGTCAGTCCGGTGGCGGCGCTGCCGTTCGTGCGCTCGGCTCTCGTGGCCATGCAACAGCAAATGGGCAAGGACAAAGGCGTGGTAATGGACGGGCGAGACATCGGTACGACGGTGTTTCCCGATGCCGAACTGAAAGTTTACGTCACGGCGAGTGCCGAAGTAAGGGCCAAACGCCGCTATGACGAACTGAAAGCAAAAGGCATGGACGCCGACTTGGACAGCATACTGCGCAATGTGCAGGAACGTGACTACATCGACTCACACCGCGATGTGTCGCCGCTGCGCAAGGCAGACGATGCCATCGAACTGGACAACAGCCACATGACGCTCGACGAACAGAAACAATGGCTGCTCGAAAAATTCAACGAGGCGGCACGCAAAGCCTGACAATACAGTGCCGAAATAAAAACAAGGCGGATGCCAGACGTACTGAAACGAACGGCATCCGCCTTATTATATATACGGATTTTACATAACAACAATATCATTCTTCCGCCGCAAAGAAGTGCTCACGAGCAAGTTTCAGCATACCGGAGAACACGGGAAGGGTTATCCGACGGCTTCTCATTTCAAGCAGTCTGGCATCCGGCACACCCGGTAACAAATTGTTCTTATCCCTGAAACTCATCATCAGATATGCCTGTTCGAAAAGAGCGTCGGTGCCGGCGGGCTTATGCCGGAAAGCCCTTATTGCCCCCATAACCTTATTTTCAGCACACAAGATGCGTTCCTCCTTAGTTTCACACCGGTCATTTTCACACGCCAAACTGCCGTAACGGCTCAGCGACGAGGCCATCAGTTCGCGCATGAAAGGCTTATATGACGGTACGACGAGGAATGTGTTGTCGCACGCTTTCACTCGCGAAATGACATCATAACCCGAATGCCTGATGATATATGGCAACGTGTCGGAAAGAGTCCGTACTTTCGGTCCGCCGCCCAGAAAAGGCTTTATCATCCTGTTTGCCACCCGGTTGGCTTCATCGACCGCATCCCTTGCGCATCCTACATTATACTCCGTGCGCAGCATCTGCGTCTCTACATCGCCAAGCCTGTATTTTGACGAAAGATAAAGGGCGAGGGAGTCCAATATGTCCATCCGCCTTTCAGCAGTTTCTTTGCCTGCGCACTTCCCTGCCTTAGCGGCATCCGTCGTTCCGGTATATAGCCACGCGACCATAGGGCAGTTGTTGAGCAATTTGCCGAAATCCGTCTTCCCGCTCTTATACTCTATCCGCCTGTCACCGCCGGCATAGTCGTATATGTCCATGTGGAGATTGTCTCCCGGATAGAGCACCACGGGTATTGCCTGAGGCGCATAGTGAGTGGCGGAAGTGAACGGCTTATCCAAAAACTCGGGTGACTTCGGTTTTAAGGCATACAGGGATGTCCATGACGGTCCCAGCACCGGTATTTTGGCACTGAAACATCCCGTACTGTCGACAATAATCGTATAACCGAACTTCATATTGGTTGCCACGCTGTCTATACAATCATGATATTCCGCCACTTCCAGCCGGAAACCGCCAACGGAATAATTGCCGGTATCGTGAAAACGGCCGGAGACAATCATCGAGTCGGCCATGAAAACATCATCGGGGAATACCTTGGCAACAGCAGGTGACGCACAGCCCTGTTTCGTTCGCTTACCGCCAAGCAACGGCAGCCCGCCCTCACGGATACCGTAATAGTATCTTCCGGCATTCACAAATATCTCCGCTATCATGTCGAAACGCTCCGTGCCGTCGGGCAACGGCAGAAAAGACACGCTGAATTTCAAGCCTTTCTTTCCCGGGCATACATCCTTGCCGGCCTCTACATTCTTGCATCCCGTCATCTTATAGCGCCTGCCCGACTCGTCGACAAGATAGCTGCATGACGGAATACTGAAACTAAACGCACTGTCACCCACGGCATGGAAATAGAGCGTGGTGGCCTTGTCCGTCGTCTTTACGCGCATAATGGTGACCCCATCCGACGGCAACGCCAGATAATCGGGTTTGTCGATGTTTGCCGTCCGCCCGCTTCGGGCAAGGACCGGCACTGCCAGAAGCAGCAGGGCAAGGAACTCTCTCATAGTTGTATTTTTAATTATTAACAGGAACATCAACAATAGTTATATCAAAGGAATACATTCCACTATATGCGGTATGTGGTTTTTTATTATTAAGTGTATCAACAGGAACCGCATTCACACAATAACTTACTTCATTATGACTGCCAACCATACCACTATTTCCAACAAAGTTTAAATTATAACCATTTATACTTGAAGGATTTACACTTCCCTCTAATTTATATTTAACTGGAAAGAAAGCAGGTCCCCCACCCCAATAAGCGGATAAGTTAACCTCCACCATCTGATTATCAAACATAAAAGTTTCTCTACCAATAGCACTACCCGGCAATATCTCCCGCCTATATTCAGTATACTCAGGATTACCTCGGGTCAAATTTCTTTTTGCCAAAGAAAAGACTTCTTTTTCACCCCAATCTTCTTCCATATCATCTTGTTCACAAGAAGTAAAAATACAAATTGCTCCTATTAAACAAGGAACAAATAAAAAATAAAAGAATTGTTTCATTTTTACTATATTTAATTATTACTAATAAAAGATTTGTTTCCCATCTTTGTATTCAAAAATTCTCTCATCAACACCTCTTGAATGATTCTTTAATTCAAGCAAAGCATTTTTCGGTACTTCATATACAATTGAATCTGATTCGGCCTTACATATTCCCGCTGACTTCCATTTACTCTCATGTAAAAAGAATAATTCATAAACATCATTCTTTCTTATAAAATTGTCACGATTACGAGGAGTAAAAACTATTTTACCAACTCTCTTGGGCTCACCAAGATCCAGACCTACCCACCCACCATTTGGGGCATCATAATGATATGATGTATAAGGATTTCCATCAAATACGTTATAATAAGAATGTGTTCCTAATGCACCCTCTTGGGGACCGATTATTGTTCCTGAAAGCACAGTAGCTTCATCTGATGAGTAAAAAGTTATTTCTGATATATCGCAATAACCATTAGTTGGTCCAACATATCTCAAATATCTATAAGATTTATCTACATTTATACTACACATATTAAGTAAACGGACAGGCTTTTCTCGGATTACAAAAAGAGTATCTGCATTACTAAAATCAGAATTATTACTTCCCTCAAAAACACCATTTACCATTCTATTTATAAATGGTTCTATAAAAAGATTAAATTTATGCAAAATGGTTATTTTATTCTTTTCCTTCATTGGAGAAAAATATCTAACCACATTTCTTTTACGCTCCAATAAAAAAGGATCTGTAACTAAATTTATATGATTTTCTTTATAAGTTGCAAGAGCATACACAACACCACCTTCTGCATTTCTTATATTAACAGAGTCATTCTTTATATGTCCATATCCAACAGGATACCACCCTAACCTGCTTGAAAGGCAAAGGTAAATCAACTCTCCTTCCGAATAATGAGACAAAAATTTAGAACAAGGAATATGTATTCCCCAATTAAATTTTCCTGCATAATGAGAAGTTACATCAACCATTAATGGATAAGAAAAAGTTGGATGGACTTTTTCCTGTGGTATACCAAAATCTTTTGCCATTTCTTCATTTAAAGAAAAAGTTATACGCCAAACTTTACCTTTTGGATTCCAGTAAGTATCAGGAGATTCTAATACTTTTTTAGCGTAAAGAGGAGAAAAGAACCATTCTTTTTTATCTCCATCTATTGTCGCATTCCAATAATGAGCAACATTATTATCCCCCCTTATTAACATCATTTCAATAGTACACGGAAGACCAAGAGCACGAAAAACATACACTGTCATAACTGTTAAATCCAAACAACTTCCCACACGCCATTTTACAATTTCCGGTCCAGGATATACATCAGTTGAAATATCCTCAGTAAATCGAATTGGTTTACTAACTAAATAATCAAGTACTTTTTGAGCAGCATATTTTATACTACGAGCTTTCGGATCTTTTTTCAAACTTTCAAATAAATGCTTATACTGATAAAAAACCTTTTCACGCCAATATGTAACACTTTCGTTCCCTATTCTATAAGGCAACACATACTCACAAAAAGTATCAAAACTTATTGAATCTTTCCATGGACATTCTTCCCATATTTTAAAAGCAAAATCTATATTCCTTTGTATTATTCTATAATCAATTTTAACATCACTTTTTGTTACTAAATTTTTCGTATTCCAAATACCATATATCTGTTTTACTGAATCTTTCGCCTGTTTCGGAGTTATATCTTTATTAGAACTATATATTTCATATGTCTTATGAACTGCATCAACCTCTTTACCTTCTAAACCACCATGAAAAGCAATATTATCTATTAAGAATAATGCAGCAGCCTTTTTCATTGAGTCATTACTATACCCATTAACTAAGACCTTTAATCCTGGATTCATCCTCATTATTACATCACGGCTAGGACGAATACCTGCCGCAGCATATTGAAAACAACTTAAAACGGCCAAGAACAAAAGCAATCTATTTGTCTTAAAAAAATCAATCATTATTATTTCTTTCTATAAATATTTGGCAAATATACTTTTTTTTACAAAAAACATGTTACAAATACGTTTCATTATTTTATATATCTGTAA
Source organism: Prevotella sp. PTAC (assembly GCF_013166535.1). Taxonomy (NCBI): domain Bacteria; kingdom Pseudomonadati; phylum Bacteroidota; class Bacteroidia; order Bacteroidales; family Prevotellaceae; genus Prevotella; species Prevotella sp. PTAC. Next base: position 26,649 of record NZ_JABKKK010000013.1, on the reverse strand, counting down.
AACAAGCAATTAATTAAGACTGATTACCAATCTTTTTATTCTAGTTATATCATATGTCATTACTTTTATTGGTTTATATTTAATAACTAATGCAACAGAATCTACATGAGTAGTGTCATTTAAATTTCTATATGCCAACAACATTCCTTCAAGAGGTGCGAATCTCACTGGACACATATTTGCGGCCTTATTATAATGCTTTAAAGCTTGTCTTGGAATATCATGATGCAAACAAATATCACCTGCTAGCAATTCCATATTGTAACTACTCATTATAGTTGAACACTCATTAATTTTTTCAAGTGCTTCATTAAATTTTGCTGTTACAAACAATTCATAAGAATAATTATAAAGAAAACTACTACGACGATAATACATACCTAAATTATATGGAAAAACCATTGATAACGAATCTAGTTTTTTATAATAATACAATGATTTATAATGACTACGAACCATTGATTTATAATTACCTAAACTCATTAATACATCAACTGGAAGAAATACAATATAAATCAAGAATAACAATATAGTAATAGGAAGTAACACGCATTTTTTTATTTTATAAAAAAACATCTTGGAACTTGGAAATAAAATAAATATACTAGAAAACGACAAAAACAATATCAATAAGCAAGGTAAAGGCTGATTGAGTGGATAAGATAAAAGACAGAATAAAAACAATGTGCTCTGAATACTTTTAATAATAAATGAATGTCTAAAAGCCCAAATAGGCATTATCAATAACAATATCAATATTATTGGTCCTATTATACCAAAGTCAAGCCACAATAATAAGAATTCATTTAGTGGATGTAAAACTTCATCCGCAAGCATCGCCTCATGCCCAGTATTACATAAAGAAAAATATTCCTCTTGCCTTGACATATATTTATATTGGAAACCATTCATACCATATCCACATAATGGCCTCTCTTTTATCAAATCCCAAGTCAATTCAAGTATAAAAAACCTACCAAGTGTTGAATTTGTCTTTTGAAAAGAAATTATGCTACCCACTAAAATTATCAAAATAAATAAAATCAGTAGCATATATTTCTTTTTCAATTGGAATATATGTCCAATAAACATTAATACAATTATTGTCAATGAAACAAAGCCTGTACGAGATTTTGACAATACAATAAGTACTATTGCTAAAAAGAATATAAAAGATAAAAAGAACAATTTACGGCGTTCTCCCTTATATTTAGTATAATAAAAAAAACAACTTTCACTATCAGCAAATGACAATGACAATAATAAACATATTGCTACCGCAAGTCCACCTGGATTACCAAAAGTTCCACACACGCCTATTTCTAGAACTGATTTTCCATAATATAGTAATTGTCCTAACACCCAAATCGTTTCAAATACTATACCAAAACAGGCTGCTATTGAAACACCTTGTTTGAATAGTTTTAAACTAATATTTGCTTTTATCCCAAAATATAAAAAATAAAAACAGATAACACTTAAACTAATATACCACTTAGGTAACAAATATTCTTCCCAACAGAAAAATAATGGTGGAAACAAACAACTCAAAAATAAAATAACCAAAAATACTATCATAGTATATGTATCACATTATAATGTGACAAAAATACATAATAATAAATACATACAGACAATCATTTGTTGCAAATGATTGTCTGTATGTATTTTACAAAAGATAACTATATCTACTATCTATTTATAACATACACCGCCCCGCCACGGGGCAAGGCGGACAATGACAATGAAGACGAGGATGAGACCTTTCTGCGTGATATTCGCCACGGAGCACCGGTGCTGCCACTATCCTCAAAAGACACAAGTTCATAATCGCCAACACCCAAAAAGCCGAAATTGAATGATATCTCTTGCGAGACATCAAGGCCGTTAAGGACACCTACCCACCAGTTGTCGCCCTTTCGACGGGCCATCACCACCGACTTGCCGGGATAGCCGCTGATAAGTTTTGTGTCGTCCCATGCCGTGGGCAGGGAAGAGAAGAAATTGCGGACATCCTCCGGTTGCGCGAGCAGACTCTCCGGCCTGTCGGCCAGATGCTGCAATGCCGACTCAAAAACGACGGTCAGGGCCAACTCGTGGGCGTGAGTGGTGATATGCGGATGTTGCGAATCGGAAAAAGCGCACGGTGTATAGTCCATAGAGCCGACGACGTTGCGGGTAAAAGGCAATGTGGTATTATGCACACCGGCACGGTCGGTGAGAACAGGGCGGTTGTTATACCACTCGGCACCATACACTCCCTCGACCGACATAAGATTGGGATAAGTGCGCTGCCAGCCCCGCGGAATGGTGGCTCCGTGGAAGTTTACCATCAGATTATGGCGTGCGGCCGATTCGAGCAGATCCATACAATACTCCATGGTGGGCTGTGTGTCGCCGTCGAAGAAATCGATCTTGACACCGGCGATGCCTTTCTTTTCAAGCCACGCGAACTCGCGCTCGCGGTCTTCGGGCTTGTTAAGCCTGTAGAAAGGACCTGGAGCGCCGTTGTTCACCCATGCCGTAGACGAGTTATACCAAATCATCAGCTTCACGCCTTTTGACGCGGCATAGTCTATAGCGTCGTCGATATTTCCGCCATTGGACATCTCGTCCCACTCGGCGTCTATCAAAGCGTACGGCAGTCGCAAGGCACAAGCCAGATCTATATATTGCTTTACAAGCATGAAGTCCCTCGAACCATGATTATGCGCCCAATAAATCCACGATACGACACCGGGCTTTATCCACCCGTTATCTGTTCCATTTTCCGCAGGACGGGAGACATCCGTGACAAGAGTGGACTCCACCACATCATCGAGATGCCCCATAATGATTACTCGCCACGGTGACACCCAATCTCCGGTCACGGCACGGTCGTTTCTGGCAAGGGTCACCTTATAATCAGTCGGCACGGCACGATTTGTCAACGACGAGGCCGCATGACAACGCCCGATACCGGCCTCGGTTATCAACGCCCAGCATTCGGGAGCAAACCGCAGTAAAGCAGGGTAAGCGGAATTGGCGGCACTCTCCCTGCCAGATGTGGTCTTAGGAAAGAAGTTCTCGTATGAAGGGTCGAAACGCTGTATGTATCGTTCCACGCCCTCTGGTATGCGGTATGTCGTAAACTCATCGTAGACAACGCTGCCGGCCAGCCCGTCTATCTCATACCGGAACGCGATACCGTCGTCATACAGCCTCAGAGCCAATCTGCCATGGCCGTCGGTACCGTAAGAACAGGCATATATGTACTCTATACCCTCGTTGACACATTCTGAACGCTTACCGGTCTGCATGGTATAGCACTCATGGAGCGGCCTTGAAGACTTCATGCCGGCAACCCGCCACCGGCCGCTTTCGGAATTACCGTCGACCGCCACACCAAGAGACGGTATCGTGAATGCACGGCAGACCGATTTACCGTCGATGTATTTCACCGCCAACGACGTGTCGCCCTGCACCTCGACCACAATTCTCCCATTGGGCGAGACGACACCGGCAGATGCCTTATTGCAGACAAAAGACGCTGTACAAAAAAACAGAACGCTTAACAACGCTTCGTGACAGTAGTTTCGCAGACATTGGAAACCGTACGCCTTAAAATATCGGAAAGTACTAATTGACGTTTTAATGCCTGACATTGACAAGATAACCATAATAATATTCTTTGTTTAAACACTCATATCGGAAAACAAGCCTACCGACGCTTTAACTCCGGTTTACTCCGTGTACCGCAGGTTAATCCTGCGATACACGAAATACTAATGATACGGGACTACCGTATTTACTGTTTCGACGTGGCATACAGACCGATGCACGCTCCAATGAAACCGGTGGAACGGCTGGTACTCAGATTGACTGCATCCACACCACGGGCGATAAGCTGCCACTCTTTACCTTGCTCGGCATAGTAGAAATCATAGTAGCGGCCACGGCCTTCTATCTTCAACTTCACCGGAGCATTGCCGATAATGAATGCCGACCCGACAACGACACGGTCTTTCTCGGCACGGGTGAGCACGACGGCAGGACGGCCGCCAAGCAATGTCTTGCCGAAAGTGAAGTTGTATTCCTCGTTCTGCAATAATGTAAATCCGGCAAAATCCTTATCCGAGCCTGGAGTGAAATCAACCTGAGTCTCGGCAGAGAAAACAGTATGTTGCTGACGACAGAACACTGCCGAAGGCGATTTGCGCTCGGTGATGCTCACCGGTTTGGGATTTATCACAAGGCCGTTGTCGAGACGGAAGAACTCCGACGGGTTGCGCAGGAACATCCAACGGATATCAAGCGTCTGCGAGTCAAAACGATCCGTATATCCGAAATTACCCGTGGTAAGTGTCTTATCTGCCGTCGGGATGATGTCCGCTTTATCGTTTACAGTGGGGATGGCTGTGTTCTTCTCCAATATCACAGGCCACCCGTCTTTCCATGTGACAGGCAACAGATATGTATCGCGCCCCGTATTGTAGAAATCGCCCTCATAAGGACGGCATCCGAGGAATACAGCCCACCAGTCGCCTTTCTTCGTCTGGACGATGTCCGCATGGCCTGCGCTCGTCACTATATCCTGACGATTGGGGTCAAGACCTGTACGCTGGGTGAGTATCGGGTTCCCGCCGAACTCCTCCCAAGGTCCCATCGGATTCTTGGCACGCAGAATAACCTCGCTATGCCACTCGCAAGTACCGCCCTCGGCACACATGAGATAGTAATACTTGCCGACACGGAAGAGGTGGGGACCCTCTATCCAGATAGGATTTTTATCTACATGTGTTCCGCCTCGGAGTATTTCTTTCTGCTCGCCGACAACCTTATCGTTCTTTACATCAAACTCATGGATGAATATCGAACGCTGTCCTTCATAGTCATGGCCGCCGACAGGCTCGTCATTATTCACGATATAGCCTTTGCCGTCTTTGTCGAAGAAGAAAGACGGGTCTATACCTCCTACCTCTTTGAGATAAATCGGCTCGCTCCACCCCTTTGCAGGGTCTTGGGTCTTTACGAAGAAATTGCCCCGGCCTACATTCGTCGTTATCATGTAGAACGTCTTGTTCTTCGGATTATAAGTGATGGCTGGCGCGAAAATTCCGCCTGAAACTTTCTGGTTGTCGAGCGGCAACTGGCTCTCACGGTCAAGAACATGACCGAGCTGCTTCCAGTTTACAAGGTCCTTGCTCGTAAAAATAGGTACACCGGGGAAAAACGAGAACGAAGAGTTGACAAGATAATATGTATCTCCCACCCTGCACATCGACGGATCGGGATAGAAACCGGCCAAAACGGGGTTCAAATACTGACTTGACGGGTCATACTTCTTATCGAAACGCGCATCGTTTCCGTCATACTTGAAATACTTGAATGTGGCGGTCTGAGCCTGTGAGCCCATCGATGCGAGAAGCATTGCCGCCGATAAAAGCAATTTTTTCATAATAATGCTGTTATTCTTATATTCTTTACAACTTAAAAATCAGATACAATCATATCATCACGGTCTGGAATGCGGAGATTCGTCACCGAACAGATAACCGGGACGATAGCCGCCAAGGTCTATCACAAGTTTTTCAAGCACGATGGCCGGGTCTTTCGGAGCAAACGTAACGGTGTGCTCACCCTTTCCGAGACGCCCCAACGACACCTTACTCTCAACAACACGACGCGCGACGGTGGGATAATATACCGAATAAATATTGTCCGGATGTTCGTTGAGACGCGCATTGAAGTTTACTGATTGCGGTTTACCGCCATCTATGGATACATCATACACCAATCCGCCCTTATTGAGATAATCAAGCGTTGATTTCACTATGACATGCAGTTCGGCATCATCTGTGGCAGGATTATCAAGACGGAACTTATAAGTAAGCACAGCGCCATCGGCCGGTTTGTCATAGGGCATGAGCGAAATGCCTCCACGTGTACGCCCCATGTCTGGAATGACAGTCCAAGACGTACCATCCGACGATTTACTACTGAAATAATGTCCAGCCTCAATAGCTACATAACCGTCTTTGGCTTCAAAGACAAACCCACCGCATGCAGGTTCGATCCGATATATCTTAGGAAGAATGTCCGCTCTGAAATTATCATTCCATGATTTATAACCGATATGCTTCTGGGTCATCATTCCACGCCATTTTCCACCCGCTATATCGTTATTGTACGCAGCACAAAGAAGTGAGTCACGTCGAAAAGCCTCAACCGTACGGTCTGCCCATACATTGGCTTCAGGGTCATTATTCTTATAAAGATAATTGTTCATTGTCTGGGCATAATACATCTGATGCAGGTTTGACATGGCCTGAACTGGGAAAAGCACCAACTCGTTGTATGCGTCACGGTACCGTTCGTCAAGAGTGATATACTGCCTCAGGGCTTCCGCCTCCAAACGCATGTAATCGTCAGCGACCTTGCGCCACTCTCCCGAAACAAGATTATATGTCTTGGCATCGAGCATCTCTGCCGTTGAACGTCCGTTATACTTGCAACATAGATTTAAAATACGGGCAGCCTCATCGGCCTGAGCATCACCAAACTGCATGCGGCAGAACTCGCGCGTATGAGATTCCACATCGGCTACCATTTCACAACCGTTTGATTTTGTCTTTATCACATCAGGATTCCATGCCATATCCATGAACAGTGTTATTGGGTATTCCATGGGTTTAAGGTCTCCGACATTCAATATCCATAATCTGTCAAGACTGTTCTGATGAGCAAGTGTCAACTGTTCCCACATATTCTGTGTAGGAGTGGCGTTTATCCATTTTGAATTTCGTGGCGCACCTACATAATCCACATGATAATACAGCCCCCAGCCTCCTTTATGCTTTCTCTCTTTGGCATTAGGAACACGGCGGACATTACCCCAGTTGTCGTCGCACAAAAGCATTATGACATCGTCAGGTACACGCATACCTTTGTCATAATAATCAAGAACTTCCTTATATAAAGCCCATACCTGAGGTGTTTTCGACGCATGCTTACCGGTCACCTTGCTGATTATCTTACGCTGATTATCCACAACACGTTCCAACAATTTGGTATCAGCCTCTTCACTCATGGCCTCATCACCGTCGCCACGCATTCCAATGGTGACGATATCGTCAGTATTCTTTATCCTTTCTATACCCTCGGTGAAAAACTTGTCCAAAACCTTTTGATTAGTCTGATAGTTCCACTCTCCGTATTTCCTGCGGTTGCGTGCCCACTCCTGATGATTGCGTCCCATCGGTTCGTGATGTGAAGTACCTATAATAATACCCATATCATCCGCCAATTTTGAATTTTCAGGGTCATCTGCATAAAAAGCCCAACCCCACATGGCCGGCCACAAGAAATTACCTTTCAATCTGAGGATAAGCTCATATACTTTCTCATAAAAACGATGATCTCCGTAATTGGTGCCGAAAGTATTCTTCACCCACGATGTAAGGCAAGGAGCTTCGTCATTAAGAAAAAGTCCGCGATAACGCACGGCAGGTTCACCATCTGTGTATTCTCCTCTGACCGCGTACAAGTCGGCATGTTTTTCAACAGGTACATCAGCCCAATAGTACCAAGGAGACACACCTATCTGCCGTGACATTTCATAGATACCGAATATAGTGCCACGCTTATCACTACCTGCAATGACAAGTTGATCGCCTATTGTCTTTATTACATATTTCTCTGTTTTGCCTTTAAGATCGCCAAGCAAGCCTTGCTTCACCAACTTATCTATCCGGCTGTTGCAGCCTAAGGTACCTATCAGTATTCGGGGAGCGTCCGCAGACACAGACGGTTTTACACCTGTGACTTTTTCTAAATCACACCTCAAATTATCCATGGCAATCCGCACACTCTTATGTTCGCCGCTCTCGCAACCAACCGTCGCATTGTTCAATGACAGAGCATCACCATGCCCCGTGAATATTATGAACCGTTCGGCAGCAAAACTAAACGCTATATGCGCCAAAAAGAAAAGAAAAACAGTAAGTCGTTTCATAAATTTGTATTTGTTTTAGTTTCTAATTTCCACTTTAAACACAGTTCCGTTCTTACGGTTGGGAGTCGTTCCGGCATTGTCGGCTGAATACGGTTCACCGGTTGTAGGCTCACAGCCGACAAAACGATGAGTACGCATTGACATCAACATACACTGGTCACGCAACATATCCTGCCATAAGAACAAGCTACCGGCTGTCTCTTTTTCCATCAATCTGACATCCGCGGAAAGCCCTTCTCCGACAACAGTAATAAAACCCGTTCCGTTCATGGCTTCAAGCGCCACACGCCCGTTGCCACGATCGTGAACACGGAAACATACGGCATCACTATCATAATCTTTAGAACCACGAGCCACACCATGAACTATACCGTGTCTCATGGCCATCATTCGATTTCCATTACCAAGATTTGTCAACATGACAACCTTTCCAATCGGCAGATTAGCCCTTCGATCCGCCAAAGGCTCTACGATACTGAAATTATCAAATTCGGCATAACCGCCATTCCTTCCATTCCTGTTATATGCAAAAAGCGAATAACGGGTACCTTGAAATGTCTTCAATTGATATGGCATCAAGACCTCTTCCCCTATATTTGTATAATTACGTCCGTCTGTACTATAACTGAAATGAGCCACGTCTTTATCAAAATCGCCCGTCACACGAAGATAGACAGCAGACTTGGGAGACAACGATACGCCTTGGGATATCTTATCACCGTTCTGGTCTTTCACCTTTAAAACAAAAGTTCCCGCACTTCGTTCCACAGCAAGCCATGCGTAAGGCATGTTCAACAATCCCAACCCGGCTATATCCCCATCTTTTAAATGTGAGAAGTCCAATTCCACCGTAGCCGCGGAAACAGGACCTATGCCACGCTGAGTAAGAGTATTTCTCGCCCAAAGATAATCTTTGGCCGGCATGGTATTCAAACGCAGTTTACCACCTGACAACTTCCACATACCGGCAACAGGCTCATGATTCCATTGCCATACCTCACGCAATTTCTTTCCATCGAAATCATCATTACGCACATAGGGCGCATGCGGAGCAACAGTTTTCCCCGTATTGGGTTTAAACCATGTACGCGGTACACGTCCGAGATTACCTTCTGTTCCGAAATAAGGCCATCCGTCTTTCCAAGTGACAGGAGAAAGAGCCACCGTACGACCGACGGAAGTAAAATCAAGCATTGATATGCCCCACCATTCTCCATTCGGGAGATCAACTATTCCACCCTGATGCACGGTAGCGCACCCAAGACGATTGCCGCCTTGCCCTCCGACATTGAATTTAAATCCGTCACCAGGAACAGGATGTCCAAGCCCCACATTGTGAACCATGTGCCCGATAGGGGTTCCGAAAGACTCGCGCTGGCATATAGTAACAGTCTCGTAAGGGCCATCTATTTTATCTGAACGCGCACATTGCATACGTCCCATCGGAGAATAGTCGGCACTGATGATATAATACCTACCATCTATTTTGTATATATGATGCCCCTCACCCATGGCATTCCCTTCGGGTATTATCTCGCGGGTACTACCCTCAACTATACCGCTAAGATCGGATTTCAGTTCAGTCAATTGAACGGAACCATACTTATGCACCGCATATATCCTGCCGTCATCATCGAAAAGAACGCTGAGGTCATAAATGTTTCCTCCCATGTTCCTGTGTTCCCACGGCCCTTTGGGATTGTCGGAAATAAAAACCTGCATTCCTACGCCATTGATATTCGAGAATACATAGAACTTACCGTCGTGATAACGAATGCAAGGCGCCCATATTCCCTGTCCATAAGACTCCTTACCATTGACAAGCCTAAACTGGTCTCCAAGATTAAAGTTATCCATGCAGTAACTTGCCAGTTCCCAATTCACAAGATCTTTCGAATGCAAGACAATAAGTCCCGGCAAACAGTGCATCGTCGTTCCGGCAAGGTAATAATCTTCGCCGACACGAATGATATCCGGATCTGAGAACTCATCGTAAAACAACGGATTTGTGTATGTCCCATTGCCGTTATCTGCCGTCCATGACTGTGCTGACGACCGCACCGAAACCAATGCCGCGACAATGAACACCAGAAGCATCTTTCCTATCATCATTGTTGTTTTATTCTGTTCCTATATTATTTGCAATACATAACATATCGCATCTATCTCACAATAACTACCCCGCCATTATTCGGTATGCTGACGCTGACGGTCTTTTTCTTCGATATTTTTGCTGTCACGAGCTTATCGTTCATATAAAGGCTTACGGTCTCACCACCTTCAAACATCGGCAACTCCAAAGTCTTCTTCATTGTCTCACCCGTTGCGTTTATTCCCGCTATATACCATTTGGTTCCTGATCTGCGAGCCATTATGGCATAACGCCCGGGATAGCCGTCGATGTATCTCACTTCATCCCACGTTGTCGGCACCTGTTTCATAAAATCTATCGCCCATGACGGGGCGTCATCGAGGTTATTGGGAGCAAGGGCAAAATGCTGCACGGCGCTTTGGAAAAGCACGGCCGTGGCAAGAGCGTATACATCCGTAGTCACACGACGGCTGCCAGTTTTATTATTGGCATTATAAAACTTATTGAGCGTAGAGCCTCCGAAATCCATCGAACCTACTGTGTTTCGGATAAACGGATGTATCGTTCCACAATGGGCCTCTACATCGCAGAACCCTTGCGAGAAATGAAGGTTCTCACTTGCGAGAACAGCCTCACTTGCCGCATAATTGGGGTACATGCGTTCCCATCCTCGAGGCAACGTACATCCATGGAATATTACGAGCAGATCATTGTCATTGGCATCCGTAAGTATCTGTTCGTAAAGTTGCATTGTCGATTGCTTGTCTCCACCGAAAAAGTCAACCTTTATTCCAAGTATACCGGTCTTTTTCATCCACCGCATCTCCTCCTTACGTTTAATAGGATCATTCATTATGCCACGCGGAGATTGCGGAGCATGATTCCATGCACCGTTAGAGTTATACCAAAGATACAGTCCCACTCCTTTTTGCTTTCCATATTTGGCCAGTTCTTCTATTCGCCCATAACCAATCTGAACATCCCAAAGAGCATCTATAAGAACAGAACGGTATCCCATAGCGGCAGCAAAATCGATATAACGACGCTGTTCGTCAAAATTACAACTGGAATCCATGCCTATAATCCACGACCAAGTACCTTTACCGTACTCATATTTATATTCCGTAGAATATTTCGGTTTTACCAAATCCCACGCAACAGTAGTCTCCGCCACATTTGCCAATGTCGCACCCACTGTTATCGTTCTCCATGGCGTCTCACCCGGCAAAGCCATCTGTACGGATGTATCTCCCCAACCGTTGTTTTCTTCGGCCATCGGGAAGCCTATTCTGTAATTACCATTCGGTCCGCCAAGCAATCTGCATCCGCAATAGTCGCCGTCCGTACCAGTCTCGGATATCAGTGTCCATCCGTTATCGCCATTACGGAAAAGGCATGGGAAAGTATATCCAAATCCCCAACCATTCTTTCCGGTCGCCTCATCACAGGCATACCTTGTCTCATAGCTCGGAGCCGTTCCGGCAAATCCGGTCATTGGCTTTGATTGAGGACACAAGAATGTTGTCGTGCCTTCCGGCATATCAAAGGATGTTTTTTCCTCCTTTATCACACAACTGAATTTTCCTTTCGGCGCATTGAGCGTATAACGGAATGCCACGTCACGGTCACTGACACGGAATATAACGGACATTACCTGTTTGCCGGCTTTATCAAACCGGCAAATCATTTCATTGGCCGAATAATTTATATTGCTTTGCTTTATGTTTCGCAAGCCGTAACTTTCGTTTATTGTTTTTCTTTCCGAACCGTTCAACACCAGCTCACGGCTGAAATCACCGATATCGGTAATCAAGCCCAAAAAGGATTTACCGATAAAAGTCTTGCCATCGTATTTAACCTCATACTGAGGAGTGCCGTTCTCATCGGAAACAGTAACCGCAATCCGTCCGTCAGGACTGTTTACAACATATTCCGCCCCAAACAAAAACATAGGAACATATACCAACAAAGATATCAAAAACAGTTTTTTCATATATTACTTCATTTATTATAACGTTAGTTCCACGAACTCAGAATAAAGCCATGACCGGCTAAAACATGTTCACAATAGTCGATTGACATTTGACATGTGTCCACTGCCATAAACAAATTGTTTTATACACTCAACAGTGCAGGCTATGGCAATAGCCTCATTATTTCCCAAAACCACGTCATTATTATACTTATTCAAATTTCCACCAATCGAAATTAAACAGCTTGCAGCCCTTATATCCCTTGTAAACGAAATAAATATCATGCTTTCCGCTAATCTTATTTTTCACCGGTGCCTCAAAGATTTTCCATTCTTCCCAACCACCGGTACGAGGAATGGCTGTTTCCGCTATCAAGGTTCCGCCTATACTATCTGCATGAACTTCAATAGTACCACCCTTCAAGGCAGAGGCTGCACAAACAATAAACTTGTTATATTCCCTTTTATTAAAATCCACCTCACGCACTTTCGTCCAGTCACCGTTATTTATGTTTGACACATATACACCCGTACGATCGTTGTTCTCTGTTTCCACTCCTTTTGAAAAAGCTATGGTCTCAGCCTCTGTCTTTATAAACGGATTTAAAACACCTATCGGTTTAACACCTTCGTCAGTAGGCATGATTACAGGGAATGTACCATCGGAATTGTACTTAAACTCTTCTACAGCCGTACTACGTCCGAATCCTCCGCCACCGGGTAATTTTCCGGTATGGTAGAAGAAATAATTATGTCCTTTGAAATCTGCCACACCGCAATGGTTAGTAAAAGAACCGGTCTTGCACAAAGGCATGATCTCACCACGATATTTCCACGGGCCGGTAGGTTTCTTTGCCGTGGAGTAAGCTATATGCTCGGGTACTCCACCGGCAGCATAAAGCAAGTAATAGAGCTTATTGCGTTTAAGCAACCAAGGCCCCTCCGTATAACAATCTTTATACTTTACGTCCTTCTTCCTCTGTTTCATACCCGGAGCACCGAAACCTTCTTCCGTCTGTTCTATCTTTTCCACTTCCCCGCTGTATGAAATCATATCACGGTTAAGACGTATGTAATATATATTGGGATTGCCCCAGAACAGCCAAGCCTGTCCGTCATCGTCTATCATCACAGTCGGGTCTATATTGTCCCAACTGCCATTATCAACAAGCGGTTTGCCTATGGCATCCTTAAACGGCCCGGTCGGAGTGTCCCCCACCGCAACTCCGATTGCCATACCGTTGGTAATCTTCGAATGGGCACATATATACCAATAATACTTACCATCACGTTCTATACACTGCGCAGCCCACGCCCTATCATCAGCCCAACTGAATGTACCAAGTCCCAGAGGCACTCCGTGATCTGTCCAGTTCACCATGTCTTCGGTTGAATACAATCTCCAATCATACATCCAGAAGAAATCAGCCCCGGCTTCGTCATGACTGGTATAAAGATACAATCTGTCACCTGCCACCATTGGAGCCGGGTCGGCAGTATAACGTGTCTGAACAATGGGGTTCTGAGCACCCGCAATAGTTGCGGTCATCGCCAAAGCTGTTATCAATATAGATTTTTTCATATCGTGTTATTTAAATAATAATTGCGCAAATTTCCATAAACTCTCACGCCACACAGGCCATGTGTGGCCTCCGGGATATTCGTAATAAGTATAACGTATGCCGATTCCGTCCATACGCCCAAGCATGGCTTTACAATTCTCATAAGCTATATCTTCCTTTCCACCCATTGAGAACCATAACTGCCTGAACTGTTTGTTGTAATAATCCGGCCGTTCCGCCAAAATCTTATAATATGGCTCACCGGACGAATTAGCCATGAAAGACTGGGAAGTACGAAACCACCCCGAACTGAATACGCCTACATAAGCAAAATCATCGGGATGACTGACAACTGTAGACAATGTTTGTATTCCACCCATAGACAAACCGGCCAAAGCGCGATTTTCACGTCCTGCCTTAATGCGAAATCTCTTTTCCGCTACCGGACGTACACATTGTAAAAGTTCTGCCGCAAAATCTTTCGTATTGCCATCTGCCATGACTATAATCATCGGCACCGCTTTCTTTTCGGCAATAAGATTGTCCAAGATTATATCACAAAGTCCTTGATGACTCCATCCACGCTCGTCTTCACCTCCACCGTGCTGCAAATACAAAACCGGATAACGATTATCATTTTCTTCATAACCGGCAGGGGTATATACATACATCCGTCTCCATGCTCTCTCTACATCCGAATAATAACGTATTCTATGCACATCGCCATGAGGGACATCTTTCATCTCAAACTTATCAATATCTTCCGAATACGGTATTTCTATACCGCTTGCCATCTGGCTGCATCCGAAAAATGTCTCGCTATTGGGATCGGCGACACGCAAACCGTCCGCGATAAGAAAATAATAATGAAAGCCTTCGCTTTGCGGGTCGGTTATACAAGTCCAATATCCATCTGCCGATTTTGACATTTCATAACGACGGCCAAGGTCGACAACCAAATGCCTGGCATCTGGCGCTTTCATGCGGAATACCACTCTGTGGTCTTTTGTTACACACGGATATTCAGCCCTTCGCACATTCCATGCGGCAGATATCGGAACTCCACCTACTACCTTTAGCGCACGGCGTAATGCTTTTTGCCAATAATCCCAATTATGATTCCCATCACCTGTTTTCCAATCACACACAATACCCTTTTCTTTTAATGCCGACACAAAATCCTTGTTGGCATCAAAAGTAAAATCACTCTCACCGCAATCTATAAACCAACTTACGGTTTTCCACCTGTCAATATCATTCTTCGAACCTTCCATAACAGTACGTATAGGATTGTTGCGCTCCACAGCCTGCTGGCGCCACTCACCCAAAGGATCGCTCTTAAGGAAATCAAGCGGCTGGCGACGGAGATAACCGGTCATATCATAAACGGCACGGAACATCTCGGGATGATGCAGGCCGTAAACTACGGCTCCACCGCCTCCCATGGAAAAACCGCCTATATAACGCGAATACTTATCGGCACGTACACGGAATGTGTTCTCTATATGTGGAATAAATTCCTTGAAGAAGAAATCCTCATAAGGCCATACCTCGTCATTCACCCAACTCATTCGATGCTTATTGGCCTCGGGACATACTATAATCATCTCCTCCATCTCTCCGCTTGCGACCAGTTCGTCAACCAAAGCAGACAGATGTCCGTTGTCTTCCCACTGAGTATGCGGGCATCCTCCGCCATGAAGCAGATAAAGTACAGGATATGTCCTGTCTTTCTCTTTATCATAGCTATCGGGCAAACATACGGAATAGTCCCATTCCGTAAAACCATCCAATAATCCACACGGCAATTTACGTTCTTCCGTTCTGCTGCCTGCACTTGTCGCAACAGTCAAAAACAACATTAAAGAAGAAAGCCAAAAAACCTTTTTCATTTTCATAATTATTCTATGTTTACCTTTTGTTTGCCGGCTGTATCGTATATGACCTGCCGACTTCGGTTTTTATTTCATATTCGTATACTTTCCGTATCGGTAATGTCTTGAAATCTTTTAATTCCCCGGATGTGAGCGGTTTCTTTATATTGGCTTTCTTCAACAACGGATTGGCACAATCACCATTTGCCTCACACAGTCCTTTCATCTTCAACGGCGCATAAGAACGCAGGCGCAACACACCACCTGACTTCGAAAGAATTACGGCTTTATCCAATTCCCCATCTGTCCATTTGATATCCACCTCAAAACCTCCACGCGCCAAAAGCCCTTTTACATCACCGTCTTTCCACGCATCCGGCAATGCCGGCAATAAATGTACCGCACCGTCATGACTCTGCATAAGCATTTCACAAATACCTGCCGCACAGCCGAAATTACCGTCTATCTGGAAAGGTGGATGAGCATCGAAAAGATTAGGATACGTACGACCGTCAGGATATTCCTTTATCTTGCCGTCATCCGGAAGAATATGAAGCATATTCTTTATTATACGGAAAGCATGATTGCCGTCAAGCATGCGTGCCCAGAAATTTATCTTCCAACCAAGACTCCACCCCGTAGCCATATCCCCACGCTGTTTCAAGGTATTGGCTGCGGCAGTGAACAATTCAGGGTTACTGTAAGGGGAAATCTGGTTTGACGGATACAACCCATACAAATGGGATATATGCCGATGCTCATCCTTAGGGTCATCCGCATCGTGCAGCCACTCCTGTAACTGCCCGTATTTTCCGATCTGCATGGGCGGTAGCTGCTCTATGGCCTTACGCAATCTTTCCGCGTAAGCCTCATCTTTCTTTCCAAGAGCATCCATTGCACAAAGCATATTGTTCAAAACATCGAAAACTATCTGATTATCCATCGTCGAACCGGCCGTCACGGTTGTTCCTTTTCCCCTTGGTCCATGCTCGGGAGATACCGTCGGCACGGTTACAAGCCATCCATATTTCGGATGTTCTTGAAGATAATCAAGGAGAAAATCTGCCGCCCCCTTCATTATTTCATAGTTATCAGAAAGGAAACTGCGGTCGCACGTAAACAAATAATGCTGCCATATATGCGTCGACAACCATGCGCCACCGGTAGGGAACATTCCCCATGTCGTGCCGTCCACAACTCCCGTTATACGCCATAAATCGGTATTATGATGAGCCATCCATCCGTTACAGCCATACATGTCCCGCGCTGTTTCCGCCCCTGTCTCACTAAGGTCTTTTATCATTGAAAACAACGGTTCGGATGTTTCTCCTATATTTCCGACATCGGCAATCCAGTAATTCATTTCCGTGTTGATGTTGATGGTATATTTGGAATCCCATTGAGCATTCATCCTGTGGTTCCATACACCTTGCAGATTTGCCGGTTGTCCTCCTTTTTGCGATGATGATATCAATAAATAACGACCGTATTGCATCATTAACGAAACAAAATCCATGTCTTTGCCATCCGCAAAAGCGGCAAGCCTCTTGTCTGTTTCCAGCAATGAGTTCTCCGACTTTTCCAAAGTCAGAGACACACGGTCATATTGTTCACGGTATTTATCCACATGACGTCTCTGCAACCGCTTGTATGACAATCCTTTTATGGCATTAAACGCATTGTCGTTCTTTAAGGTCGGATTTCCTGTCACATCATGGTAATTGACATAATTGGTTGCGGCTGTTATGTAAAGTGTTGCCACGGAAGCCTCCTTTATATCTATATATCCACCATGACCGCTTACATTACCGTCACTCTCCACACGCACACGAAGTTCCGCTGTCAGTCCTCCTCTTATTCCCTCCTGTCCTGCATTGTTTATTGTGGCTGTCAGTTCATTTCCTTTTGCTGACACATCGGATTTTAAAGGACAGTCATGAAACAGCTTAAAATTAAGTTTTCCTTTTTTGTCGGCATTCAATCTCACTATTATCACGTTATCGGAAAGAGACGCGAATACCGTTCTCTCATACTTCACTCCGTCATGTTTATAACGTGTTGTCGACACGGCGCTTCCCAAATTAAGATCACGATAATACTCTTTCACACTATCATGTCCCAAGTTTAGTTTCAAACTGCCCAATGTCAGATAACGCATTCCATGCGGGCCTTTCACAAAATACTTGTCCAAAAGTTCATGGGCGGCTTTCTCGCGACCTTCATATATAAGGTCCCTCACTTCCCGCAGATGCCCTTTCGCTTCCATACTGTTGTTATTATATGGCGACCCCGCCCAGAATGTTTCCTCGTTCAGCTGTATTTCCTCTGTATCAGTGCCGCCATAAATCATGGCTCCGAGATGAGAGTTACCCACCGGCAATGCCTCCAGCCAATGTTCTGCCGGCCTGCCATACCACAGTCTGTGTTCCTGGGCTGATACTGTAAAGCATGCTGTCATCCCAAGCGCCAACAACAAAATCTTATTTTTCAATTGTTTCATTACATTACTTTTTCGTCATTACTTACCCGATGGGCCTATATAAGATTGTTCCGGTCCTCCCCAATCAATGATTACCCGCTCTATCATTTGTCCGGAGTCACCGATAAAAAACGATAACGTGTGATAAGGACGTGTCTTATCCACAGCAAATGTCACGCGGTGTTCCGCTCCGTTCTTCATGACCTGATCTTTCCATCTGCGCGAATATTCCTCAAACCGGTTGTCGTAAATACTCTTTTCGCCTCCATCCACCGATATGCCTATCGCATTGCCGCGCTTGGCATGAAGAGGCCAGAACGGAACCGTATATACAATCACGTCTATAAAATCCCGATCCACCTTAGGGAATATATATTCTATCGCTGGAACGGTTTGTCCCTTTATTTCCTTTGGCGTGGCACCCGGCCGGCCGAGTTGCACCACTTGCCAGTCATAACCCATGCCTTTTATTATGTTCACTTCATCTGTCTTACGGTCGTAACCGGCCAAATCTACCACATGGCAACCCTTCAACCCAGCCTTTTCTTCGCTGTCATATTCCAAAATGTCGCCCGGCACCTTCTCCTCTTCTCCATCCGTATAAGCCACATTCGGCTTTTTGTGGTATAATGCGCAAAATCCGGGAGGCACGCTCATCATGCCGTTCCATTTTCCTTCAAGCATACCGTTGTATCTACCGTTCAACGACCGTATACTGTCGTATGCCATGTCCGTCTGTCTTGCAGACCAGTTCGCTTCCGCATACCGTCCCGCGGAATATAGTTCATGATTAAGTTGGGCCATGAGAAACTTACGGTTCATCTGATATGCGGCCTGTACGGGATATTGTATAAACTGAAAGAATGATTCTTTCAGGGTAGAATTGTCATCTCCGAGCGAACGAGCCATCATCTCCACCCTGTTTGATAGTCCCTCATAGTCGGCCAAACGTCTTTGCGCGTCACGGTAATTGCCGAATGAGAAATCCGTATCGCGAAGTCCCGTATGTGCGGCGTCATCCCATTCATATTCAAAACCCATATATTCCGGTTTGCGTATCCATGCCAGCCTGTAATACTCATCAAGGACAGCTTGAAACTCATCCTTATATTTACTTCCGAATATTCCGGCAAGCATCTCCGCCTGATGATTGTTCACATTCACGATATTGAACGAAGAGAAATTCCAGGCCATGTCGAAGAAAGTCTGTATTCCCATCTCCATAGGCTTTATGTCGCCTACATTAAGCAGCCAGTACCTGTCCGCACCTGAGTCGTAAGACTTTTTCAATTCTTCATACATGAGAACCGGAGCCGTCGTGTTGAGCCACAGATAGTCGTGCGGTGCGCCAAGATACGACAAGTGATAATACACTCCCGCACGTCCGCCGCGCTTTTTCTCATTCTCGTCAGACACACGTTTCATGTATCCGTAATTGTCATCAACCCACACAAGCGTGACATCATCAGGCACACACAGTCCGTTTTCATATATATCCATTGTCTCTTTATATGGCACGAATATCTGCGGGACATCGGCAATGCTCTTTCCCGTATGTCTGGCTATCATTTCCCGTTGGTCGCCGATTACCTGCTGAATAAGCCGTACACGTTCCTCCATGGGCAGATTGCCGCGCATTCCCTCATCATGTACGCCACGCATGGCAAGTGTATAGATATTCTCAAAACGTGCCGCTTCACCGAGCCTTGCTTCCCATTTTCCTATTATTGTGTTCTTGTTCGTCTTGTAGTTCCACTCGCCGTCACGCTTGGAGTCCCACTCGCTCTTTGCCGCGTTGTTGAGAAGAAGCGGTTCGCAATGCGAAGTAGTGATGATTATTCCGAAAGAGTCTGCCACAAGTTTGCTTTCCGGATGAGAATAGAACGCTCCTGTACATGAGTGCATTGCCGGAGCAAGCATGTTTCCCTTCAATCTGAGCAACAGTTCACACACTCTGGCATAAGTGCGCGGACCGATATCGCCCAGTTCCTTTTCATAATTGTGAGATGCCCAAGGCTTCAACCCCCAGTCCTCATCATTGATGAACACACCGCGATATTTAACCGAAGGTTCTCCCGATATATAATAATCATAATCCACTGTCGCGTTCTCATTATGGCGCACAGGCACGTCCGCCCACCAATACCACGGAGACACTCCTATTTGTTTCGATATTTCATATATACCGTAAATGGTTCCTCTCCTGTCGCTTCCGGCTATCACCAGACATGGATTTTTATCTTTGGTAACGGTTATCACGTAACTCTCCCAATGGCCTTTAAGATCCGTTTCTTTCAACACTCCCTTTTTCACAAGTGCGGAAATCTGTTTACTTTCTCCGTAAGTACCGATAATTATACGTGCGCCTTTGGCTTTGCCGACCTTTATTTCAGGATGCGTTCCTGTCACCTTTCCTATATCGGCGCATAAAGCGTCTATGGCTTTACATACCGATACTGATTCATTCTTATCGTGACTGACAACCGTATTGGCCACATGGAAAGTGCGCCCCTTTATCATACATGCGGGCAACAATAATAGGAAAACAAACAGTTTTAGTCTCATTTCGATGCCTTTCTAAACAGATTGGGAATAAACTCATTCAGACAGCGGCGCCATGTGAGCCATTCATGATGTGTGCCGGGCGACGTATAGCTGTCTACTTTTATACCGGCATCGGTCAATGTCTTAACAAGAGCCGCTGTTCCCATATTCTCTTCGCTGCCGCAACCAAGGAACAGGTAATGTATCTTCTTATTGAACTCATCGGGACGAGATAACAGACCTTCATAATTCTTCTTGATGTCCAATCCGAATATCGCGCCGCTGAATCCGCCCATCCACGCAAACTTGTCTATATTCGAAAGCACGATGTCAAATGTCTGATGACCTCCCCACGACAGTCCCGCCATCGCACGGTGTTCCCTGTCGGCGATCGTGCGGAAATGGGAATCAATATACGGTATCAGGTCTTTAATCATCACTCCATAGAACGATGCCCCGTAGCTACTGCGCTCCTGCGTGTTCGGGCCTCCGTTCCTGAAGTCGAAAGGCTGCTCCACGTCTCCGCTTTCCATTACTACGATCATCGGCACTGCATCTCCTTTTGCAATGGCATTGTCCATAATGTTCTGCATCATTCCCTGCTTCGACCAGCCGGTCTCATCTTCTCCCATTCCGTGTTGCAGATAAAGTACCGGGTACTTTTTCTTTCCTTTCTCATATTCTGCGGGCGTATATACCATTGCCCTGCGCCATTCTTTCTTCGCATCCGACCAGTACTGTACCGAACGTACCTGTCCCTTGGCCACACCGGCTTGCGGACGATAATAATCGCCCTCCTTGCCTTCCGGAACCTCTATTCCGCCGGCCTGACGGCAACATCCGTAAAACGTATCGGTTGCCGGGTCTATCACGGACACTCCGTCTACTATCAGAAAGTAATAATGAAATCCCACTACAAGCGGATCCGTGACACCAAGCCATGTGCCGGAGGCATCACGCTGCATATCGTATTTCTTGCCTGCTATATCCACCTGCACCCTCTTTGCTTGCGGAGCATGCAGACGGAACCACCCGCGGCGTTCGCTGTCTATTCTCGGGAATTTATTTCCTCCCACATTTGTCAGAGCTTCATCGGTACATTCCATCAGGCTTGCCGAAATAACTTTCGAGTCAAAGTTAGGCTCACGGTTATATGTGAAATTATCCACATCCACATATCCTCCGGCTTTCTTTGTGGCATAATTGAATATGGCGAAACGCGTGCCCATGAACAGACGACGGTAGTCGAACCGCATTTTATAAGGCTTTCCGATCTCTTTCCATTCCCCTGCGGATGTCTTATAGTAGAATGTGGCAATATCCTTACCGAGCGTGAAGTCGGCATCTATGCGGAGTTCAATGATATTACCGTCCACTTCCACACGCTCCAATGTCTCTTCATCCACGCCTT
Organism: Prevotella sp. PTAC; assembly: GCF_013166535.1. Taxonomy (NCBI): domain Bacteria; kingdom Pseudomonadati; phylum Bacteroidota; class Bacteroidia; order Bacteroidales; family Prevotellaceae; genus Prevotella; species Prevotella sp. PTAC. The sequence continues at coordinate 4,722 of NZ_JABKKK010000013.1, read as the reverse complement.
CCACCTTCTTGTCTTTATCAGACAAATTGACCACTGCGGAAGACATTGTAAGGTAATTACGCTTACCATCCTTGCTCACCGTCAGTATTCCAGAATGGCCGTTGAACGCAGCCAATCCGCATCGGTCGCCGTCCTGCATGTGCGACAGATCTATCGTTACGGCACCTGAGCATCGAGGGCCTTCCATTCTTTGCGAAACGGTATTGAGAGCCTCGTATAGATTGCTTACTACACGGTCTGTTCTCAATCTCAGATATCCCGGACGCTCCGTCAGCGACCATGCGGCATCTATCGGATTGTGATTCCACTGCCAGCAATACTTCAACTTCGTGGCTTCGAAATCATCAGACTCTACCAGCGATGCCGGCTCACCGCTCACAGCCATGGGCACCTTGCCGTTCTCATCGCCAAGCATCGGCCAACCGTCTGTCCAGCGGCACGGCATCACCGTAAGCACGCGCCCCACTCCGCCACGGTCTTGGAATATTACGGCATTCCAACTTCCGTCCTTGCCGTCAACGATTGTTCCCTGTCCCACGTATGGGAATCTGGCGAAGTTGTCAAGCAATATGACCTTTTTCTCGTACGGTCCGGTGATTTTGTCTGCCCGGTAGCACACCTGACGGCGCTTACCGCCATTAGGCCATGATATCATCAGCAGGTAGTACTTTCCGTCGTGCTTTATCACCCGTGAGCCTTCCAGCAGGCCGGTTTCTTCCGCATCGCGCTTAAATAATGTCATGCTCACTCCTCCCGGCTTCACGTCGCTTAGGTCGGGGAGCAGTTCCTGTATCTGTCCCGTACCGTAAAACACGTACACACGTCCGTCGTCATCGAAGAAAAGCGACGCGTCATGAAAGTGTCTCATGCGCGACACGAGCTTCCACGGACCGGCAGCGTCATCGGCTGTAAGGATATAAGTCTGTCCACCCGGATTATCGTTGGGCGCAAACAGGGCGTAGAACTTTCCGTTATGATATTTCAGCGATGTTGCCCACTGGCCGCGACCGTATACCGTACCGCCCCGCATGTCATACTTGGGCGAGTCTTCCAGTCTGTCGAACAGATAACTTACGGTCTCCCAGTTCGTGAGGTCTTTCGAACGCATTATCGGCCCACCGGGCATCAGATGCATTGTCGTGGTCACCAGATAATAATAATCTCCCACTCTGATTACATCAGGGTCGGGAACATCGGCCCACAACATAGGATTTTGAACTATTCCGAACGACGAATGAACCGCAACCGACCAAAAGGCGATAATAGACAACAATATCCGTTTCATATAAATATGATTTGTTTTACGTTAATAATAAAATATGCCATAGATTTACTTTCACAAAGGTATCATTTTTTTCGATAAAATACAGCTATAAGACAGGAATAATTTAGAAATAAGCAACTTGCGCACTTTCTGCCACAAGTGAGGTAATGACTTGGCAACGGTCATAAATTCTGCGATGTGTAGTACATTGCTGTCAAACAACTCTATGCAAAGGTAACATATATTTTCGACAAACGAAATGCAATCAGTATTTTATTGCCGTTTCCCTTCCAATTTTCCTAATCGCATTACTATCGAGGTTTGACTTCTGCCCATTTTCTCGGCTATGTATTTTATACTTTTCCCTTCATGATAAAGGGTAAGCAGAAAATTATCCGCACTGCGTGTCCACTTTTTGTTGGCGTTTGGATGCTTGGCATAACTTTCTTCCGTGATTTTTTCCGGATGCAAGAATTCGTCTACGAAAACGGAAGGAAAGCGTCTGTCATACAGTATATAGGTCTTTACTTTAGCTCTGGTAATGGCTACATAAAACAGCCTGCGTTCTTCTCCGTATGGATATTGGTCGCTTTTTGTCAAGACATAATTAAGCACAGGGTCATCGCTTACAAGTGAGGGAAACCCGTATGTGTCCTTGTTGCATTGAAGAATTATCACATAGTCTGCTTCAAGTCCTTTGGATTTATGAACGGTCAGAAACTCTATTTTCCTGTCTCCGATGATATAGAAAAAGCGATTACCCTCTTTCACGGATTTATACATGAACGACAGGTAATAATCGTCAAAGGAATATCTCCATAACAAAAAGACTGATTTGTCTAATGGAATTGACGCGACCAATTGTCCGATAACATTGCAATAATCTCGTCTTTCATAATCGCAAAACTGTAATTCTGTTTTAACTTGTGGGTTAAAAGGATGGATGTTCTTTTTAATTTGGGCTTCGTTGCGTTGGATAAATTGCGAGGACAGGCTGACTAAAGGCTCTCCAAACCGATATGTTGTTTCAATCTTATTGATTTCTGTCTGGCCGAAGTAATCTGAAAACTGATTGAAAAGTGCCATGTCGCTCCCCGAAAAACGATAGATGGACTGCCAGTCATCGCCCACACAATACAACTTGGCGGGTGGATTTCCCTCTCGCAATACTTTTAAGAAGTTGTAACGGTCAACTGATATGTCTTGAAACTCATCCACAATGATATAATCATACTTCACAGGATGGGAGGAACGACAAATGTCGGTAGCTTGCAGAATTGCATCCGTAAAATCTATTTGGTTGATGTTCGCCAATTCTTCAATATACCGTTTATAAACGGGCTGAAAGATGTTTTTGATAATGAACGTACTGCGTTCGTCCCCTGCGTTTTTAGTTTGCCTTAATACTTCATCTACAGATTTGCAACTTGACTTTATCAATGTCACAAAAGTCACGACAAGGCGGATAAAAGCCTTCTCATGCTTGCTGTTCGGGGGAAGAACCATATCGTATAATTCTGCATCTGTTTTCTCTTGGATGGAAACATCAGCCTTTTCCAATAAGGTTTTCAACTTCTCCCGAATATCGGAATAATGAAAGTCTGCACTTGAAGTTGTCAACAGCTTAGTGCCGAATTTCTCATGTGCCGCTTTTTTCCATGTTATGCCATCGTTGTACTTTTGGTTTGCTTCTTCATAGGTAATGCCTCTGTCTTTGGCAAACCATATAGGAACAAGCCCATGCTCGTCCACTCCAAAATGCTCTAAATATATTCGCTTTGTTTCTCCACCTTGTTCAAAATAAATGGAAAAATCCGGTTTGTATTGAGAGTGCATCTCGTCTACCAATGGATGCTCGTATGGCTCTTCATATCTGAATTTTACGCTAAGGGAAGATAGCGCAAAGCATATTTTCTGCTCTTGTTCACTCCGTACATAAACAGTTTTTCCATCCATATCGGGAAACGTTGCTTTCAAACGCACCTCTTTTTGCTCTGAAAGTTGTTGCCTACGCTCATTCTTCCGCTTTTCCCACTCCTTTTCGGGCGTTTGATAATCAATGAAGTATTCTATTACGCTTTTCTTGAATTTCTTGTCGTTCAATAATTCATGGTAGATTTTCACGAAGAGCGCGTCCGTATTTTCATATATTGATGGCTTTTGTCCTGTTGTCTGTCCGATAATGTCAAGGGCAAGTTTGTGAAAAGTGTACCCTCGCAAACCAGCAATACCCATTCTTTCTGTTAATTCAGCGGCAGCCTTGTTTGTGTAGCTGATAAGGAGAATATTTTGAGGGTTGATTTTCTTTATTTCAGTCAAATACTTTACTTTCCCTACGATGGATGAAGTCTTTCCACTCCCTGCACTACTGACTACTAAACAATTTTCTTCTTCTGAAACGATTGAGCGTCTTTGTTGCTTGTCTAACGGATATTTTAGGCAATGGTCGAAAAACTCTTTATGCGTGTCAAGTAGAAATGTAATGATTCCCTCATTATGTTGTTTTACAAGTCTATTGATAGCCCCAAAGTCACTGATAAATTTGAATATGGTTTCAGATGGAGTGATATTAAAGGCTTCAAGTTTCTTAACAAGTGAATATGCTTCTTGAAAATGCGGCTTATAATGATTGACAAAATCTTTTTCTTGCGTTGCAGATATTATCTTCCCTGAAAAAGTGCTATTAAGGTCGGACGGAATATCAATAAATGCTCCGTTGTTTAATGCCGACAATCTTTCTCTTGCTTGCTCATAATTGGATTTATTGCTATAAGAAGATATGTGGTTTAACTTTTCAGAAAGTTCCTTGGACTTATTTTTTAGGCGTGTTCTTGTTATAGCTATATAACAAATTGAAATAGTTATAATACAAATTACCCCAATAAACAATGCCTGCATACTAAAAGAAAGATTTGCCGTTGATAAAGTTTACATTGTATAAAAGGTTAACGTGCCATGAAGGCACGCTAACTTTCTATTCTATTAAAAGACGAGAGTTACAGTAAAAAGCTATCCTCCCTAAAATAATCTATTATATCTTCATCAGAAGTTGCTTCATCTACAGCTTTCAAGATTTTTGCAAAGTTCTCAAACTTATCAACTTCATAACCGCCACAAGTTGTAAACTCTTTATCGCAAAAGAAAATCATTTCTCCCGGAATGGTCATTGAGCCTGCGCCATTAAGACTCCTAAATCTATGACTTACCGCCCAACCTGTAAATTCACCTTTGTGATATTTTGCAACATTTTCTTTTAGAGAAACAAGTTGTTCTGAAAGTTTCTTGGTATATTTATCCAAATCAGATTTGGCTTCTTCTTTCTCTTTTTTTGCCCGCGCATATTCTCCACGAGAGTATTGAGAAGAATATCCATTAGGAGCAAAAATATCCATAGAAGATTCTGCGGATTCGACTTTCATTTTACATCTGTTTATTTTAGACATCAAATCTTTGATGTC
>NZ_JABKKK010000012.1:185000-188636 GCF_013166535.1 Prevotella sp. PTAC | reverse complement strand
AACTTATAATTGTAGCGAATCAGATGGCAATTTACGCCATTTTGAGAAAAATACAGATATTGGTCAATTTTTCCTCAAAAAGATTTGGATTTTATCACAGTATCTGAATCCTGTTTACATTTACACAAAATTTTGGACAGTGTCATAAAAAAGATTGTAGCCATTGTCTCTTTATATTATATATGTGTAATTAGTATCTAGACTTGCTTTGTCCTTCTCTATTCCTGTGTATCCGACTTCGGTTCCTTTCTTTCTTTTCTTCCTCTTCCTTTCTTTTTTTTGTATCAACTACCTTTATTATTATCCTTTGTCATTGTCTTTATTCGTTTTTTTCATTCTTACGGTCTTTTTTGTCTTCGTGTTTCTCCGTTGCGTTGTGTTTTTGTCTTTCCTGTCTATATCATATATGATACCGTGATTTCGTTTTATGTCTGCCGTTCCTTTCATTGGTTGTCCCCTTTTTTCTGTTTTGTATATTTGTTTTCTTTTTGTCCCTTTTATCTTTTCCCCTTTGTTCTTTGTCTTTCTTCCTTGTCTGTTCTTTTTCTGTTCCTTTTTTCTCTTTCCTTGTATGTTTTGCTGTTTTTTTCTTTGGCCTGTCTTTCCTCTTTTGACCTTGTCCTTTTTTCTCTCCTTCTTTCTTTTTTCTGTCTTTTTCCTTTTTTCTTTCTTTTCATTTTCATTTTCATTTCCTTTTCTTTTGTTTGTTTTTGTGTTTTTGTCTTGTTTTTGCGTTGTTTTCCTTGACCTGTGTCAATTTAGTATAAAATTACCGTTGTTTTTCGAATTTTTTCTTAAAATTATTTGGTTTGTGTCCTTAAAGTCCTTACCTTTGCATCCGCTTTCAGGGTTGAAGCCCTGGTGAGCGTTAAGAGAGAGTTCTTTGACAGACTGAATAACAGAGAAAGTAGTAGTACAAGAAGCGTGCGCGCCGCCTGTCTTTTTTTTAATTGGCTTGCGCCGCGCATGGGTAAACGAACAGATATGATCTGACCGTCATTCCGGCCTCGGGCTTTTGTCCCTGGCCGGTGAGATTAGAATAGTACTCGGAGCGTCCTGGACAGACATTCTCTCCTTTCGCCCTTTCCGTTTTTTTTTCGGTTCGGTGCGTCTGGAGTCTATAACTTATATATTTTACAATGTAGAGTTTGATCCTGGCTCAGGATGAACGCTAGCTACAGGCTTAACACATGCAAGTCGAGGGGCAGCATGGCCTATCTTTCGGGATGGGCCGATGGCGACCGGCGCACGGGTGAGTAACGCGTATCCAACCTTCCCTTTACTGGGGTCCAGCCCGTCGAAAGGCGGATTAATCCCCCATGTTCTCCGTCCCGGACATCTGTGTCGGAGCAAAGATTTATCGGTAAAGGATGGGGATGCGTCCGATTAGCTTGTTGGCGGGGTAACGGCCCACCAAGGCATCGATCGGTAGGGGTTCTGAGAGGAAGGTCCCCCACACTGGAACTGAGACACGGTCCAGACTCCTACGGGAGGCAGCAGTGAGGAATATTGGTCAATGGCCGTAAGGCTGAACCAGCCAAGTAGCGTGAGGGAAGACTGCCCTATGGGTTGTAAACCTCTTTTATGCGGGGATAAAGGTGTCCACGTGTGGATGTTTGCAGGTACCGCATGAATAAGGACCGGCTAATTCCGTGCCAGCAGCCGCGGTAATACGGAAGGTCCGGGCGTTATCCGGATTTATTGGGTTTAAAGGGAGCGTAGGCCGGTCTTTAAGCGTGCCGTGAAATTTTGTGGCTCAACCATGAGAGTGCGGCGCGAACTGGAGACCTTGAGTGCGCGGAAGGCAGGCGGAATTCGTGGTGTAGCGGTGAAATGCTTAGATATCACGAAGAACCCCGATTGCGAAGGCAGCCTGCCGCAGCGTTACTGACGCTGAAGCTCGAAAGCGCGGGTATCGAACAGGATTAGATACCCTGGTAGTCCGCGCGGTAAACGATGGATGCCCGCTGTCGGCGATATACAGTCGGCGGCCAAGCGAAAGCGTTAAGCATCCCACCTGGGGAGTACGCCGGCAACGGTGAAACTCAAAGGAATTGACGGGGGCCCGCACAAGCGGAGGAACATGTGGTTTAATTCGATGATACGCGAGGAACCTTACCCGGGCTTGAATTGCAGAGGAAAGATCCAGAGATGGTGATGCCCTTCGGGGCCTCTGTGAAGGTGCTGCATGGTTGTCGTCAGCTCGTGCCGTGAGGTGTCGGCTTAAGTGCCATAACGAGCGCAACCCCTTTCCCTAGTTGCCATCGGTTCTAGCCGGGCACTCTGGGGACACTGCCTCCGCAAGGAGTGAGGAAGGTGGGGATGACGTCAAATCAGCACGGCCCTTACGTCCGGGGCTACACACGTGTTACAATGGGTGATACAGAGGGCCGGCCGCTGGCAACATCGGTCCAATCCTTAAAGTCATCCTCAGTTCGGACTGGGGTCTGCAACCCGACCCCACGAAGCTGGATTCGCTAGTAATCGCGCATCAGCCATGGCGCGGTGAATACGTTCCCGGGCCTTGTACACACCGCCCGTCAAGCCATGAAAGCCGGGGGCGCCTGAAGTCCGTGACCGCGAGGGTCGGCCTAGGGTGAAACCGGTGATTGGGGCTAAGTCGTAACAAGGTAGCCGTACCGGAAGGTGCGGCTGGAACACCTCCTTTCTGGAGAGACGTTTCGGGTATGGTCGCTCATGTCTTTTGCGTCCCCTCGGTCTTCTTGTACTCACACGCTCTGTATCAGGCGATATACCGTAATCAGGCAACTGGCAATCCGTGTCGGTTGGACTGCGTGACGAAGTCCTATAGCTCAGTTGGTTAGAGCGCCACACTGATAATGTGGAGGTCGGCAGTTCAAGTCTGCCTGGGACTACGGCTGCGGGGGATTAGCTCAGCTGGCTAGAGCGCTTGCATGGCATGCAAGAGGTCAACGGTTCGAATCCGTTATTCTCCACTTTCCCTTGTGGTGTTTTTCCACCATTTTGGGTATCGTTCTTTGACATATTGACACACAAGACAGTAAAGTAGTATAAACAACAGCTGAAGTATGAGCGTGCTGTTCTGGCCAATGCCGACCTTGCATGGTCGCCATTGTCCATTTCAGTGACGAAAGTGAATAAGGGCGCATGGCGGATGCCTTGGCTCACGGAGGCGATGAAGGACGTGATAAGCTGCGATAAGCCGCGGTTAGGCGCAAATAGCCCTTGACCCGCGGATTTCCGAATGGGACAACCCGGCAGTCTGTGGACTGTCATCATGGCTATGCCATGAGGCGAACGCGGGGAACTGAAACATCTTAGTACCCGCAGGAGAAGAAAATAACAATGATTCCCCCAGTAGTGGCGAGCGACCGGGGAAGAGCCCAAACCCGTCGCGTGGCAACGCGCGTCGGGGGTTGTAGGACCACGGTTACGGCACGGCGACGGCGAGCGGAACGGACTGGAAAGTCCGGCCATAGCGGGTGAAAGCCCCTTACGCGCAGCCCGGTTCGGCCGAGTGGTATCCTGAGTAACGCGGGACACGTGAAATCCTGCGCGAATCCGCCGGGACCATCCGGCAAGGCTAAATACTCCCGTGAGACCGATAGTGTACCAGTACCGTGAGGGAAAGGTGAAAAGAACCCCGAGCAGGGG
>NZ_JABKKK010000012.1:0-180000 GCF_013166535.1 Prevotella sp. PTAC | reverse complement strand
ATCCAGTGGCTCAAATCCCTTCTGTTCATATCATCGTCCGAGGGCATACTGCTGTTGCCTGTCGTCCTGCTTCAGGTGTACTTCAATCTGTCGATACATAATGTCATCATTTACTTTGTAATTGTATTGGTTTTCGTTAAAATACTGACATTTTATAAGTGCTATTCCATCTTTTTCCGTCGGAAAACGGCTTTTCTGCAAATAATTTTGTACTTTTGTGCCCTTGAAGCCGTGCCTATCGCAGTCTTATGGGGTGCGTTGGTACTGACAGGCAACTATTTGGAAATAAATTTTTAGGACATCGATGATTAAGAAGATTTTGGTTTCACAGCCGAAGCCCGCCAGTGATAAGTCTCCTTATTTTGATCTTGCGGAGAGGTTTGACGTGGAGTTGGTATTCCGTCCGTTCATTAAGGTCGAGGGAATCAGTTCCAAGGAATTCCGTCAGCAGAAAGTAAACATGTTGGACTACACAGCGGTTGTTTTCACGTCGCGCCATGCGATAGACAATTATTTCAAGTTGGCAAAAGAACTTCGGTTGACTATACCCGAAGACATGAAATACTTTTGCGTGACTGAGACGATAGCCCTGTATATCCAGAAGTACGTACAGTATCGCAAGCGCAAGGTCTTCTTCGGCTCTACGGGCAAGATAGACGATCTCATACCCACAATGGTCAAGCACAAGGGTGAGAAGTATCTTGTGCCGATGAGCGATGTTCACAACAGCAATCTCACAGGCCTGCTTGACTCCAAGAAGCTTAACTACACGGAATGCGTCATGTACCGCACCGTGAGCAACGACTTCACGCAGGATGAAGTGGACACGTTCGACTACGACATGCTCGTGTTTTTCAGTCCGGCCGGAATAGACTCGCTGATAAAGAACTTCCCCGATTTCAATCAGAAGAACACTGCGATAGCCACCTTCGGCCCCGCCACGGCCAAAGCTGTGAAAGATGCCGGCCTGCGGCTCGATCTCGAAGCTCCCACGGAGAAATATCCCTCGATGACAAGCGCCTTGCTGCACTATCTCAACGAGATACAGGGATAATTTTCCTGTGCGGTATCACCATAAATCCAACCACCATGCCGGAACAGGCGACACACACATTCGCGAAGCGTGAGCACATCGTCAGCCGCAAGCTGGTAGAAAGGCTCTTCGGCGGGGGCGGCAGCCGTTCGCTTGCGGCGTTCCCGTTGCGTCTCGTCTACCTTCCCGTTGAGCGTGCGTCCGGCGATGCGCCGGCCCAGGTGCTCATCAGCGTGCCGAAGCGGCATTTCAAGCATGCTGTCAAGCGCAACCGTGTCAAGCGTCAGGTGCGTGAGGCTTACAGGATGAACAAGCCCTTGCTTGCCGGAGTGCTCGACGCCATGCCGCAGACCATGGTGGCTATGGCGTTTGTATGGCAGGCCGGCCGCCTCTATGACAGTGCCGATGTAGATGCCTGCGTGAAGTCGCTGCTCGTGCGCCTTGCCGAGCGTCTTGAACACCGCCGTGGCGCTTCCTGCCATCCGCGGAACGAAGAGTGATCAGAGATTATGGCAGCCATGTTCCGTCCCGTCGTGAAAGCCCTCTCATGGGCGCTCTGCCTGCCGATAGTGTTCTATCAGCGGTATGTGTCCCCTCTCACTCCGCCCGCCTGCCGTTTCACCCCCACATGTTCCGAATATGCCCGCCAGGCAATAATGCGGCACGGCCCGTTACGCGGATTGTGGCTTGCCGTCCGCAGGATATTGAAGTGCCACCCTTGGGGCGGCAGTGGATACGACCCGGTACCCTAACCGATTAATAACATATAACGATCAAGATATGAAAAAGAATTTTGTTGAAGAACTGAAATGGCGCGGGATGCTCGCCCAGATAATGCCCGGAACGGAAGAACTCCTGCAACGCGAGATGGTGACGGCATATCTCGGCACCGACCCCACCGCCGACTCACTTCATATAGGCCACCTGTGCGGCATCATGATGCTGCGTCACCTGCAACGATGCGGCCACAAGCCGATAATACTCGTGGGCGGAGCCACCGGCATGATCGGCGACCCATCGGGCAAGAGCCAGGAGCGCAACCTGCTCGACGACAAGACTCTCTACCACAACCAGGAGTGCATCAAGCAGCAAGTGGCCAAGTTCCTCGATTTCGACGGCAACGAGCCTAACAAGGCTGAGATGGTGAACAACTACGACTGGATGAAAGACTTCACCTTCCTTGACTTCGCCCGTGTGGTGGGAAAGCATATCACCGTCAACTACATGATGGCTAAGGAGAGTGTGCAGCAGCGCCTTAACGGTACCGCACGCGACGGTCTGTCGTTCACCGAGTTTACCTATCAGCTGCTCCAAGGCTACGATTTCCTGTATCTCTACGAACACATGAACTGCAAGTTGCAGCTCGGTGGCAACGACCAGTGGGGCAACATGACCACAGGCACCGAGCTTATCCGCCGCACACTGGGCAACGAAGTGGAGACATACGCCCTCACCTGCCCGCTGATAACGAAGGCAGACGGCAAGAAGTTCGGCAAGACGGAGAGCGGAAACATCTGGCTCGACCCCAAGCGCACCACACCTTATAAGTTCTATCAGTTCTGGCTTAATGTCAGCGACGACGATGCCGAGCGCTACATCAAGATATTCACAAGTCTCGACAAGGAGACGATAGACACCCTCGTTGAGGAACACCGTCAAGACCCCGGACGCCGCTCGTTGCAGAAGCGGCTGGCGGAGGAGGTCACGGTGATGGTACACTCGCGCGAGGCTTTCGACACTGCTGTGGAGGCCAGCGACATACTCTTCGGCAAGTCAACGAAAGACAGCCTGCTGAAGCTCGACGAACAGACACTTCTCGATATTTTCGAGGGTGTGCCTCAGTTTGAGATTTCGGCCGACAAGCTCGGACAGCCGGCCGGCGACCTCTTCACGCAAGATGCCGCCGTGTTTGCAAGCAAGGGCGAGATGCGCAAGCTCGTGCAGGGCGGTGGCGTGTCGCTCAACAAGGAGAAGCTCGCCGCTTTCGACCGCGTCATCACTGCCGACGACCTCATCGACGGTAAATACCTGCTCGTTCAGCGGGGCAAGAAAAACTATTATCTCGTAATCGTGAAGTGATTCGGGGCGGCAGTGTGCCGTTATCGTGTACTGCCGCAAAACATATTGAAACACGTCCAAACCGTGTTTCGACATAAAAAACAAGGCTTAAAATTTGGTGGTGGCATAAAAAAACACTACCTTTGCAGCCGAAATATTGGTATTGGACCATGGTGTAATGGTAACACTACAGGTTTTGGTTCTGTCATTATGGGTTCGAGTCCCGTTGGTCCAACACCGAAAAAGCCGCGCAGCGATATTCGTTGCGCGGCTTTTTCATTTTTTTATCCTTTTATTTTCTACCTTCAAAAAGTCTGTTTCCTTACTCCCCGACTCCCCGCAAATATGCCTTTATCGGCAATTTTGTACGAATAAAGTCACGGATTTAACACTTTATTTTTCGTCGAAATAGAGAAAACATCGAGATATGGAGCGGGATATGGGGCGCGCCGTGCTCTTTGTCTCGAAACGGCGGTTTTCTTGTCTTTTTGCAACGGGGTGCCCGTTGCGGCGCATTCGGATAGCGGTTGCGGCGCATTCGGTTTGTCGTAGTCGTGCGATAAGTATGCCGTTGCGCTCCGGCGGGGTGCTCGTTGCGAAAAGGCGGGCGGGTAGGTGAGGTATGTTTTGTGTGGAAATCAGGGGTGGTAGGCGTAAGGCGGTGATATACAGGCGGTTGCGAAAACTACTCAAAACTCGCGTATTTCGGGCCGCGGGATTTTTATTTTCAAACGGGCGAAATATGGAGAGCGTTTTGTCAGGTTTATTCTTGGTTTGCGTCGGCAGTCATGCCGGCTGCGGCTATGGGGCCGGCCGAGCCGTGATAGCATGCCGGGTATTTGCCTGTGGCGTGATTTTCCGACAGAGAGCCGGGGCTGTCATGGAGAGAATGTATGTCGGATATTTGGCTGTGACCGGATAAATATGTATATTTGTAGCTCGGATACAGACTGTTATATAAACTTAACGATTGTTTTTTATGAATATCAAGAGAACATTTCTGCCTGTGTTGGCATTGCTGGCGGCATTCGTGGGCGGCGCTTTCACGGCGCAGGCTAAGGATAAAGTGATAGAGCATCCCGCCTTCACGACGGGAAACACGCCTGCGATAGAGGTGAGCCGTGTGGCGATGAGCGACACGGCCACCGTGCTTCACGTATATGCCAGGTTTACCCCGAAAAACTGGATAAGTATAGCCAAGACGGCAGCGCTCACCGACAACAACGGCCGCAAGTATGCCTGTCTGGGCGGCGACGGTGACGTTTACCGAGGATGAGGGGAAAGGCGGTTGGACAATCTGCGGCATACGGTTGGACGGTGCCCGGACGTTGCCCGCTCCCGAACTGCCGGCCGCTTTCGCCGCATGTAATTATAAGGTCGACAGGAAGACCGCCCTGCCCGAACCGCTGTCTGCCTATGGCGTGGCGACGGTGAAGCTCCGTCTGCTCGACTATTCACCCGCGCTGGGCAGTAGGGTATCCTACGATCAGTGCAGCATATTCCGTGAGGTGAACACCGTTCCGCGCAGTATTGATGTGTCCGCCGATGGCACGTTGTCTTTCTCCCTGCCCGTGGCCGGTACCACCGCGGTGAGTATTTACATGCTGCTTGGAAATCCGGTCATAGTCTTTGTCGAGCCGGGAAAGACCACCGAGGTGTGTGTCAACCTGCGCGAATATGCGCGCCGCGAGTCGGTGTTTCATAAGGACGACAAGCCCTGCGGACTGCCGATATATGTCAAAGGGCCGCTGGCCGACGTGGCTCAGGAGTATGCCTGCCATGCCGGCGGGGCACAGTTGGAGGACAGGTTGGGCGATATCACCGGCCTGTCTGTCGACGGCTACAAGGCTCTGGTGATGAAAGCGCTCGCCGATGTGCGTGCCGGCGTGGAGCGGATGCCCGTAGGCCGGGCCGCGCGCGAACTGCTGATGCTCGACGCCGGCTATCAGGCGGTGAATTGTCTGGTGTCGGCTCCGGGCAGGCTGGCGCGGGCGTTATATGAGAAAGGCATCATACAGGGCGACCGCTATTCCGACTGTATCGACTCGTTGGCAAAGACAGTGCCCGCCGACTACATACCGCGCGAGCTCGCAGAACAGGCAGACAGGCCGCAGGCAGTGCTCGCCCCGTCGTACGTCCGCATCATAGGCAGCTACGAGAAGGAGCGCATAGCCCCGCTGCTCGGTGCCGGCTGGGGCACATATCTCATGGTGAACGACGCCGATGAGCTGTATCGCTGCGTGTCCAACGACTTCACGCCGCTCGACGACGACCGGAAGGCGAGGCTCGCGGCGCTGCCCGAGGGCTACCGCCGGATAATCGGCGACAGGAACGACGCACTGCTCAAAACGTTGGAAGAGAGGAAAGCCAATACCGGATATTCCATACGCGACGTGCCCGCCGTGGCCGACAGCCTGCTCTTCGACAGCATAGCGGCGCGCTATCGCGGCAAGGTGGTAGTCGTAGATGTGTGGGAGACGTGGTGCGGTCCGTGCCGCTTGGCCCATGAGCGTATGGCGCCGATGAAGAAAAACCTTGCCGGCAAAGACGTTGTCTTCGTGTATCTGGCGAGTGAATCGTCGCCAGAGAACACGTGGCGATACATGGTTGCCGACATCACCGGCGAGCACTACCGCCTCACCGGGAAGCAGTCCGCCGCGCTGCGCAGACGGTTTAAGATAACCGGCGTGCCCACATACATCATCCTCGACCGTGACGGCAAGGTCACCTATCGCCAAACCGGTTTCCCCGGCGTGGACAGGATGAGGAAAGAAATAGAGAAGAACTTTTAGGGGTTGTTTCTTTTTTTAGGGAGTTAAGAAGTTAAGGAGTTAAGAAGTTAAGCCAATAGCTTTCAAGACTTGAATGTATCAACCTCTTTGTTCTTTCCACACAGGACTCTGTGCTAAAAGCTATTGGCTTAACTTCTTAACTCCTTAACTCCCTAAAAGAGTATCTCCTTCCTCACAATCCTTATCTCATCGTATGACACAGCCTGGCTTACCGCTTCTTTAATCTGTGTTACCGACGTGTCTTGCGGGTGTGTGCGGGCGTGGTTTCTGATTTCATCTATGTGCTCCTGAGGCACCAGCTGCTCTATCGGCAGAGGCCCCGTTCCACATATTGCGCCAGGTGGTTGAATACGGTGCCCGGTGTCAGCCGGCGCTCGGCGGCAATCCTGTCGACAGCCATTCCCGATATGAACATGTCATAGCTAATCTTTGCCGTGGGCACTTTGGGTTCTTTGGGCGCTTTGGTGGGCTTGGTCTTGCGTGCGCGGCCCAGCGGGGCGCCCAGCACCATGCCTTCGAGCGACTTGCATCGGCTCAGCGCCACGTAGGTCTGTCCGTGGGCAAACGAGTGCGACGCGTCGATGATGGCGTGCTCGAAGGTCAGTCCCTGGCTTTTGTGTATCGTGATGGCCCATGCCAGCCGTAGCGGATACTGGAGGAAAACACCCTCCACCGTCTCGGTGATTTCTTTCGTCTTGGCGTCGAGAGCGTATTTTGAGTTGGTCCACTCGGCGGGCTCAAGGTCTATCGTCTCCCCGGTGTCCTTGCTCACCACCTTTATCATGTCGCGTCCGGCGAAGGCCACTTCGCCTATCATTCCGTTGTAGTAGCGCTTGTTCACGTCGTTCTTGATGAACATGACCTGCGCCCCCGCTTTGAGCGTCAGCGTCTCGTCGGCCGGAAACGAGCTTTCCGGAAACGTGCCTTCCACGGAGGCACGGTAGTCGCATGCCGTTCCGTCGAGCAGTGCCAGTTGGCGGTCGTTTATCTGCTGTGCCTGGTAGTTATGCGTGGTGAGCCTTATGTAGTTGCTGCCTTGTGGCGGAGTGAAGCCCGGTATGTAGCGCCGGTTCAGTTCGGCCAGTGTTCTGTCGTCGGCCCGGTTTTCCCTTATGCTGTTGAGCAGGGCGAGGAAAGAGCTGTCTTGCTGGCGGTACACTTTCTGCAGCTCTATCGTGTGGTAGCCTGCATTGTTGAGCGCTTTGCTCGAAAAGAAGAACGGGGTGTCGTAGTAGCTCTTCATCATCTCCCACTCGTCGTCTTTCACCACGGGCGCAAGCTGTTGCAGGTCGCCGATGAGCAGCAGCTGTACGCCGCCGAACGGCAGGTTGTGCGCCCGGTAGCGGCGCATCACGCTGTCGACGGCGTCGAGCAGGTCGGCGCGCACCATGCTTATTTCGTCTATCACAAGCAGGTCAAGCGTCTTGATGATGTTTCGCTTGGCCTTGCCGAACTTGTATCGTTTCTGCTCGCGGCCTCCGAACGACGCGCCAGGCACGAACGGCGACAGGGGCAACTGGAAGAATGAGTGTATCGTCACTCCGCCGGCGTTTATGGCCGCTATGCCCGTGGGGGCGAGCACCACCATGCGCTTGGGCGACCGCTCGCGCAGGTTTCGCAAGAATGTGGTCTTTCCCGTTCCGGCCTTCCCCGTGAGGAAAATGTTGCACCCGGTCTTCTCCACGAAGTCCCATGCCAGTTTCAGTTCGCTGTTCTCTTCCATGCCTTTTGTATTCTTGATTGTATGTGGTTATGTGCCGTCCTTGTCGGTGGCATGTGTGCAAAGGTATAATAAAAAAGGGTGTCGGGCAAGTTTGCGGGTGCCGCATATTGTTTCACTGAGGTCTTAAAATGTTTTATATATGTATCTATTAACGTATTTTTGCATTCAGGGGGGGTGAAAATGTGTCTTTTTAGATATTTTTGCGAAAGCGAAACGGCAGTTTGAGAACTAAACAGACGTTGGCCTGCCGCACCGTGGTAGTCAGTAGTTGTTTTTTTACATTTCGGGCGGCACATATTATAGTATAGTAATTAACATTTATCTTTATCAAAAAATTAAACGATGAAAAACTTAAAAAGAACGTGCATGGTGCTTATGGCACTCATGACGGTGTGTGTGACAAAAACGATGGCACAGGGAGAGGATGTCATTGTTGACCTTGACCAGAGTTTCTTTAAAAACTGGACGACGGATGATGAGACGGCTGTGCCAACAAGTACAGTGGTTGGTTGTGCTTTTGAGTTAGGTAAAGAAATAGGCGGAGGTACGACGGTATATGGAGATGGTAGTGTCGGTTATCTGAACTATGCAGACATTTCTGAATATGACGAACTGCAAATTGAGGCTACTGCGGGTTTGCAGCTTCGTGTAATGTATAACCGTAAAGGTAATGAAGGACCTTTAAAAGAAAACAACTATACGGTAGGAGAGTCGGGAAAAGTTATTATAAATCTTGAAGGGTGTAAGGTTGATGGTAATAATGATGAGGTGACATTCGTACATCTTAATTCTATAAAGACTAATTGGGGCAGTCCGAATGGTACTGTCACTTCAATAAAATTGATTAAGAAGGCCGCATCAACAGTAGATCCTGATGCTATATTCCTGACTAATCTTGACGCTACTCTTTATCAAAGTTGGACAACTCCGGGAGCAGGTGCCGTCGTTACGGGGCTTGGAGCCGGTGGTGTAGTAAACCTGAATACTCCATTGGCGCAAGGAAATGTAGTTTGGGGTGACGGAAGCGGTAATGTCCCTGATAATAATTTTGCTGATATAACTGATTATGATGAGATTCGTGTGGAAGGAACTCCCGGCGGAAGTTTCCGTTTCATGTATAACCGTGTAGAAACCGGATCTATTTGTGAGATACCGAATGCGGTGATTGGTGAGAATGGAAAACTTGTCATAAAAATCAAAGATATTCCGCATATAGCGGATAATAATAATGATAAAAAGGTGGATTTCATTCATTTGCAGGGAATAAAAATGAATTGGGGTACTCCTGAAACAACTATCACCAAGCTCCAACTTTACAGAAGAGCGATAACAGTAGACGGTAAAAAGATATTCAAGTTGGATACGGACGTGGATAATGTGGATGTTGTTCTTAACCGTGTCATCAAGGCCGATGTATGGAATACGTTTGTTGTTCCGTTCGATATTACCGATGCTGAGGCCAAGGCTGCGTTTGGTGATGACGTTAAAGTGGCTGAGTTCTCGGAGAACAGTGCCGATGCGGATAAAGTGGCTGTAGCCTTTAACATTGCAGGGAATGCCGGTATAAAGGCTCACACTCCCGTGCTGTTGAAGACATCTGCTGCCGGAACCACATATAAGTTTGCCGATAAGAGTGTAAAGGCCGTGGCAGACGCTGTGGTGCCGGGCGCTAATTTCAGTTTCACAGGCTCATATCTGGCAACGACGAAGATTGCCGAGGGCGACTATTTCATCAGCGACGACAAGGTGTACCGCTCCGCTGGAGAGACTACCATAGCCGGCACGCGCGCTTACATCAAGGCCAACGACGCTTCGGCCAACGCCAGGATCGTGCGTCTCGTGATAGGCGGCAACGAGGTGACGGCAATAGACGGCGTATTCGTGGAGAAGCAGGCCGACGACGCTCTTTACAACCTTGCCGGACAGCGTGTTGACAGCGCAAAGGCAACAAAGGGTCTTTACATAAAGAACGGAAAGAAAGTGATAATAAAATAATATTCCGAAAAGTAATCAAACAAACATTATTAAGCGATTGAAGATATGAAAAAGAACTATATAGCTCCGGCAACAGAGGTGGTGAATGTAGAGATGGAGTCGATGATAGCGGCGTCTATCGAAAATATATGGGGCGACTCGGGTCTTGGTTTCGGCAATGACGAGCCGGCTCCCCCGGTGGCAGACTCAAAAGACCATGGTTTCGACCTTTGGGGACAGGATGAAGACTGATGCATAGACTGTGTATAAAGGCAATGGATGCCGGCACAACGCGATATCGGATCGTGGCGTGCCGGCATTTGTTTTTGTCATGAACACGGTGTTAAATAAATATTATTGATGAAAGTTCACCGGCATATTGCCCGTGTTCGGTTTTAAATTATTATCTTTGCAGAAGATAGGCTTCGCCTCAGCGACAGAAAACAAACTTTCGCCGCGTTCGGCTTGCGCTATCTTTGCAGAAGACTACAATTAAAAACTTATATATTAATTTATGAAAACAAATTATGAGATTCGCTATGCCGCACATCCGGAAGACGCGAAAAGCTATGACACGGCACGCATCCGCCGTGATTTTCTGATAGAAAGAGTGTTTGCCGCAGACGAGGTCAACATGGTATACTCGATGTATGACCGCATGGTGGTGGGCGGCGCAATGCCCGTGGCAGAGACATTGAAGCTCGAAGCCATCGACCCGCTCAAAGCCGAGTACTTCACCACACGCCGTGAGATCGGTATCTTCAACGTGGGAGGCGAGGGCACTGTGACCGTGGGCGACGAGGTGTTCACGCTCGGATATAAGGAAGCTCTGTATATCGGCCGCGGCGACCGCGACGTGCTCTTTGCCAGCAAAGACGGCTCGAAACCGGCCAAGTTCTACTTCAACAGCGTGACGGCGCACACCGCATATCCCTGCAAGAAGGTGACAAAGGCAGATGCCGTGGTGGCGCACATGGGCGAGCTGGCAACAAGCAACGAGCGCGATATAAACAAGATGCTCGTCAGTCAGGTGCTGCCCACATGCCAGTTGCAGATGGGTATGACCGAACTGGCTCCCGGCAGTGTGTGGAACACGATGCCGGCACACGTGCACAGCCGCCGCATGGAGGCGTACTTCTATTTCGAGGTACCCGAAGATCAGGCTGTCTGCCACTTCATGGGTGAGGTTGACGAGACCCGCCACGTATGGATGAAAGGCGATCAGGCCGTACTGTCGCCCGAGTGGAGCATCCACAGCGCCGCGGCGACACACAACTATACTTTCATCTGGGGTATGGGAGGAGAAAACCTCGACTACGGCGACCAGGACTTCTCGCTTATCACCGACCTTAAATAAAAACGGGAGACGGGAAACGGCAGGTGTTGTGCCTTTGCGTATGATAGCGCTTGGACGCTGCATGTCATTTCCCGTCTGCCATATAGCGTTTGACATCTACTATTTAACATCTACCATCTAACATTTAATATTTAACATGAACATTTTTTCATTGGAAGGTAAAAATGCCTGGATCACCGGCGCTTCTTACGGTATCGGATTCAACATCGCCAAGGCGTTTGTGGCCGCAGGCATCAAGAACATCATCTTCAACGACATTAATGAGGCCGCTCTCGAAAAGGGATTGGCAAACTACAAAGAGGCCGGCATAGAGAATGTGCACGGTTATGTGTGCGACGTGACAAAGGAAGACGATGTCAAGGCTCTTGTGGAGAAAATCCACGCAGAGGTGGGTAACATCGACATCCTCGTCAACAATGCGGGAATCATCAAGCGCATACCGATGCACGAGATGAAGCGTGCCGAGTTCCAGCAGGTCATCGACATAGACCTCGTAGGGCCGTTTATCGTGGCTTCGGCCGTGCTTCCCGAGATGATGGAGCGTCGCGAGGGCAAGATCATCAATATCTGCTCTATGATGAGCGAGCTGGGTCGCGAGACAGTATCCGCATACGCGGCAGCGAAGGGCGGACTGAAGATGCTCACACGCAACATCTGCTCGGAGTATGGAGAGTACAACATCCAGTGCAACGGCATCGGCCCGGGCTATATCGCCACTCCGCAGACAGCTCCGCTACGCGAGCGCCAGGCAGACGGCAGCCGCCATCCGTTCGACAGTTTCATCTGCGCCAAGACCCCGGCAGGACGCTGGCTCGAGCCCGAGGAATTGGGCGGACCGGCAGTGTTCCTCGCATCGAAGGCTTCCGACGCCGTCAACGGCCACGTGCTCTATGTGGACGGCGGTATCCTCGCCTACATCGGCAAGCAGCCTTGATTGCTTAATTCATAATTTATAATGCCTGATTAAATACTTAAAGAGACCGCCATTTGGCGGTCTCTTTAAGTATTTACAGTTTTTTCAGTAGTCTTACGTGGAATATTCCTCCGGCAATATTGCCCGGTTTGCTGCGGAACGTCACCGTGACAGACTGCTTGCCCTTGGTCATGCTTTCGGGTATCGGATACTCGGCCACCATTATCTTGTTCTTGTTCCACTTGCCGGCGAGGTTTTCCTCGGCAAGCGGTTTGCCGTCTATCAGGATGTCAAAACTGCGGTTTCCTTTCTCATTTCCCCAATACTGAACCCACAGTGTGAGGTCGTTCTGACCCTCGGTGATGAGGTTGTACTCGAAAAATCCGCCGTCACGGGCATCGCGCCATGCACGGCCGTCGTGGAAACCGGTGTTTGATTTGTCGTGTTTCATCTTGTGGTCGACCTCAGGCTGCTGTTCGGCCGTGGCTACGGCGTCTACCGTTCGCTTGTCGAGCAGCAGGCGGCGCTCTTCTTCCTCTTTCACCGTTTTGCGGTAGTCGGCATATTCCTTGTCGGTCATAGACAGCCAGTACATCATGTACCGGCAATCGTGCATGCGGTAGAAGGGTTCGAGTTCCAGGTCGGCAAACTTGCCTGTGAACAATCCCGGCACTGTGAAGCACAGGCTCTTGCCCGGCACGGGCTGCATGGCTTCGACCTTTTTACGTATGTCGTCGCGGCTTCCGATTATCAGCGGGGTGTCGAATACCGATTTCAGCGGTCCGTGGGCGATGTGTCCCCACCGGCTGTTGTCGGCCACGAGGCCGTCGAGTCTTTCAGTGCCCATATTGGCGCTCATGAGTATCGGGCCGCGCATGATGGCGATATAGTTAGGTACGTTGGGCAATTCCTCGACCGTAATCTTCATTGGCATGGTAATGTCGATGACATCGCCGTCTTTCCATTTCCTGTCTATCGTGATGTATGACGACGGTTGTGAACCGGCCGCATAATCCTTGCCTTTTATCATTGCCGTCATCTTTCCGCTCTCGCTCCACCACGGGTGGCGTATGAGCAGTTTCGCCTTTACGGCCTTTTTGGTGTGTACGACAAGGCGTGTGGTTTCCTTTTCTGGGAAGTCCGTCTCCTGCGTGAGCGTTATTCCTTTTTCTTTCCAGTGCACTTCCGATGGCACGAAGAGATTGACAAACAGCGAGTCGCCTGCGTGGCTGTATATGAACTCGCCGTACTTGCCGTGGTTTTCCATTCCAGTGCCTACGCAACACCACATGGCGCTGTTCGGCGCGGAGTACACTCGATAGTGTGCCGGGCGTGCCGACGTGAAATACACGTAACCGCCGTGGCCGGGATGCTGCGTCGAAAGAATGTGGTTGAACATCGCGCGCTCATAGAAATCGGCGTAGCTTGCCGACGGATTCATGCGGAAGAGCCCTTCGGTGAGCTTCAACATGTTGTTGGTGTTGCACGACTCGGGACCCTCACGGTCGTCAACATAGCTTTTGCAGTCGTCTGCCGTGGCGAAATGCTCGCGGCGGCTGTTGCCCCCGAGTGCCAGCGAACGGTTGTAGACAACGGTGTTCCAGAAAAAGTCGGCTGCATCGGTATAGAGCTTTTCGTCATCCTTGCGGCCGGCGACCGCGCTCATCTCGGCTATACGCTGATAGCCGACAACTTTCGGCACCTGCGTATTTGCGTGCTTGTTGTCGAGATTGTCTTTCTTTTCGGCCATGCTGTCGAGCAGCCAGTGGTGTGAGAACTTCTTTGCCGCGTCAAGGTATTTGGTGTCGCCTGTCATCTGGTAAGCGTCGGCATATACCTCGTCCATGCCTCCGAACTCGTTTCCCAGCATCTGCTCCATCTGCTCGCCGCTCAGCGGGGATATGATCGTAATCCCCCAGTCGCAGAGGTCGAGGAACATCTTTTTGGCCTCCTCGTTGCCTCCGTATGCCCAAGCGTCACGCAGTCCGGCATACGTTTTGTGGAGGTTATACCATGGAACCCAGTATTTCCACACTATGCCGACATTGCCTTTCTTTATCTCGTCCCACGCTTTCATGCCGTTGGGCACGCCGCCCACGTATCCGTTGCCGTGCTTCTGCTGGCAGCGTTTCAGCTCGCTTATCATGTAGTCCATTCGCCTTTTGCACTCTTCGTTGCCCGTGGCGGCGTAGTGTATGGCCAAAGCCGACAGGTAATGTCCGCCTACATGGCCGTCCAGGTCTTTCCAGTTCTCGAAGCTTTCGCCTTTCGGCTTGAGGCCGGCTTCTTTCAAGAACGGTGCCAGGAGCCTGTCGGTGTCGTATTTCAACAGTGTCCGCACGTTCAGATCCTGGGCGTGACGAAATGTGCCGCCCGTAAGTTTCACCTGTCCTAACGGGAAAGTGTTGCGGTAAAGCCTGTCTTGTGCCGTCGCTTCCGGCAAGGCCAACGCCATACAGAATAAAGCGGTTGCTATTCTTCTCATATAAATATCATATTGGTTAGTATCTGCAAAGGTACTGTTTTTATTGCCAATGTCCGTCAATTGCCGTTTCTTAATTTTGTTATAATGTTCCGTATGATATTTGTTTATGTTGCATAAGTTTTATTATATGTTGTGACATGGGTTATTGGTGATATTCGTCATCATTTTTCTCGATTTATATTTGTAATATTGCAGACATTATACCGGCATGGTGGAAAAAGGAAATTAACTGCTAATAAAATAATGTATAGTATGAAACGAACATTTTACCGTCTTATGGCGGTTCTGTGCCTGTTGGTCTTTTCCCAAGGCATTGAGGCATGGGAGAACATGGCAATGCCGCGGCTGCATGTGGAAGGCCGCTATCTCAAAGACACACACGGAAATATCGTGAACCTGCACGGGTTTGCGCAGACGTACAGCCCGTGGTTCAACGAGAGGGGGAAATACTGGACCAATTATGATGTTGAAGGATGCCTGAGGTACAACAAGGGACTCATCGACGATATTCTCAAAGCCGGCTGGAAGATGAACTTCATCCGTCTGCACATGGATCCGTATTGGTCTAATGTGCCGGGATTGCCGACTACGGGCGAGAGCGATATTTCGGCATACAGTAGTGTGAGGTTTGAGAAATATCTTGACCTGGTATTCATCCCCATGGCTGAGTATGCGGTATCCAAAGGACTGTATGTAATCATGCGCCCGCCGGGGGTATGCCCCGAGAAGATAAAGGTGAACGACTTGTATCACAAATATCTTGAAAGGGTATGGAAAACAGTAGCTGCGCACCCGAAGTTGAAGAACCATCCCAATATTATGTTCGAGCTTGCCAATGAGCCGATACAGATACTCGGCTCGGACGGTACTTACGGCGCGTCGTCCCAGGCACATTTTGATAAGCTCAAGGAGTATTTCCAGAAGGTGGTGGATGGCATCCGCGGGCAGGGATGCGATAATATATTGTGGATACCGGGTCTCGGTTATCAGTCGCTTTACAAGGGCTACGCCGTAAATCCGATTGAGGGAGACAACATCGGCTATGCCGTGCATATCTATCCGGGATGGTTTGGCAGCGGCAACGGCTATGCTGATTTCCAGAAAGGATGGGACGAGGATGTGAAGCCTGTGGCCGATTTTGCGCCTATATGTGTTACGGAGATGGACTGGGCCGATGAGAAATATGACGCCTCCTGGGGTAAAGAGCATACCGGAACGGCCGGAGGCAGCGGGTTCGGAGCGAATTTCAAGAAGATAACCGATGCTTCGGAAAATGTGAGCTGGCTGCTGTTTACCGGTCCGGAATGGCTTGCCAAGTTTAAGGATGAGGCTCCGGCTCCGGGTGAGGAGTATACTTTCCTTACCGACCCGGAGGCTTGCCCGTGGCCGGTGTATCACTGGTACCTGGATTATGCGGAGGAAAACTATCCGCGACCGGACTTCACCTTCCTGTCACATAGCGACAATGGCGACGGCACTTATACCAATCCGGTCATCTTCGGAGATTTTCCCGACCCAGATGTGATCCGTGTCGACGACTGGTATTACATGGTTTCCACAACGATGCATATATTCCCGGGCGCAACCATACTGAAATCGCGCGACCTTGTCAACTGGGAGTATTGCTGCAATCCGCTCGAACGTATAGAGCTGTCTGACGCATATAACCTTGAAAACGGACAAAACCGCTATGGGCGCGGCCAGTGGGCCACGGCACTGCAGTATCGTGACGGAAAGTTCTATATGTTGTTCTCTACTCTTGATGAAGGCGGTTATTTGCTCACGACAACGGATATAGACGGTGAGTGGGAGATGAGAAAATTGAAGGAAGGCTTCTATGACCCGGGCATTCTGTTTGACGATAATGGCAAGACATACGTTGTGTATGGAATTAACAAGTTGCGCATTGCCGAGGTGGACGACGATTTCAATAAGGTGCCGGGCGGCGACAAAGAGGTGGCGTCATACTCTTTCCGTGAGGGATTGGAAGGCAGCAAACTGTATAAGAAAGACGGTTATTACTATATTTATGCCACTTATGGCGGTTGGCCGGCATTCCAGACGGTGTTCAGGTCAAAGGACATATACGGCCCTTACGAGGAGAAGAAACTCATAGACGACAGCAACATCCATCAGGGAGCGTTGGTGCAGACACAGGCAGGAGAGTGGTGGACGATGCTTTTCGCCGACCGCGGCGCCTACGGCCGCCTGCCGAACCTGCAACCTGTTTCCTGGAAAGACGGTTGGCCCGAGATAGGAGAGAACGGAAAGGGGGTGGCGACATACCGAAAACCTGACGTTGGCAGGGAATATCCTATATGCCAGCTGCCTACCAACGATAATTTCAGACACTACAAGTTGGGCATGCAGTGGGGATGGAACCACAATCCCGACAGGTCCAGGTGGTCGCTTACAGAGCGTGCCGGGTATCTCAGGCTGTATACGGCCGGCACGTGCGGGGGATTGCATGAGGCGAAAAATACCCTCACCCAGCGAATAATGGGATATGCGGACGACCTTGCCCATTCATACGGCACGGTGAAGATGGACATCTCTTCAATGAAAGACGGTGATGTGGCCGGCTTGTCCGTATTCCAGGACCCTTATGCTTTTGTCGGGGTTAAGGTAGCAGGAGGCGAAAAGCATATCGTATACGGCTCTTCTTCCCTGACATCCGGAGAAGGAAAGAAAGAGCTTGTGGGGCCGGTTGTGGATAAAGACATCGTGTATTTCCGTGCCGTCGCAAACTACAATACATCCAAGGCAACGTTCTGGTACAGTACGGATAACGTAAACTACAAACGGTTTGGAGATGAATTTGAGATGAAATACAACCTGACGGTGTTCACGGGCAACAAGTTCGCTATATTCAATTATGCCACAATAGACTCCGGCGGATATGTTGACGTGGATTGGTTCTCCACCGAGCCGGCTTATGATGAGGACGTGTATTATGACAGTTCCTTTGCCGGGTACAGTGAGGAGTCGCTCACGCTGAAAGAGCTGGCCGTCGATGGTGGTGATAAGGTTACGTTGCTTACAGGCACATCCTCGTCCGTGACGATAAAGGCTGTATACGTTGACGGCCATACGGAAGATGTAACAATGGCCGCCGAGTACTGTAGCGCCAATCCGGAGGTGATACATATCGTTAATGGCCGTATGCAGGCATTAAGAGACGGTGAGAGCACGGTCACCGTAAGCTATACGGGGCCGCTCGGTCACAGATGCTCTTATACAACGCAGGTCATAGCCACCACATTCCCATTGTCGGAAAGTCTGTTTAATCCGAATATCTGGGAGGCAGGCTCTTTCAATGAGAATATACGCACATTGATAACCGGCAGATACGGTTTTGGCGGATGGACATACGGCAATGGGGTGGATCTCTCGGGCTACAAATATCTTGTCGCGAAATTCGGAAATACAGAAACAGGCAGTTTCTCGTTGCGGCTTTTCGACGAGAACAGCTATTGGACAAAGCCGGCCACTTATGATATCAAAGGCAGCCGGCAGGTTGTTGTGAAGTTGCATGAGGCCTATAAGACAAATGACGACGGTACGAAAGTCAAGTTCGACCCTTCCCATGTGTATATAGTCGGTTTCTGGTCGGTTGGCGGCAGCCCGCTCGTAATAGACAAAGTGTACCTCACTGATTCGGATGATTATTCGGAGCCGTCGGGCATTGAAGATATAATGACAGGCACGGACGCTCTCGTTGACGTGTATACATTGCAGGGAATATGTCTGCGCCGTAGGGTTGATGCCGGTGCCGCTACTGCCGGACTTCCTGCCGGAATATATATAGTAGGCGGCAAGACCGTAGCCGTGGGCAAACAGTAAGAACCCGTCCGTCCGGTGGTGATAGCCGGACGGACGTTCTCATACGGATTAAAATATTTGTATCCAACATAAAATGCCGGGGAGTTTCAGACGGAAACTCCCCGGCATTTTATGTTTGTGTTATTTTGATTAGTTCAGAGCGTCAGCCAGCTCGGCACCGGCCTTGAACTTAGCCACTTTCTTGGCTGCAATCTGTATCTTCTCCTTTGTGGCGGGATTGATACCCTCGCGTGCGGGACGCTCGTTTACACTGAATGTACCAAAGCCTACGAGGGCAATTTTGTCACCTGCGACGAGAGCCTCTTTGATTGCGGCAACGGTAGCGTCAAGAGCTTTCTTGGCGTCGGTCTTGGCAAGACCTGAACCTGCTGCGATCTTCTCGATTAATTCTGTTTTGTTCATAACCTTGTTTTAAATTGAATATTGATGTTTAAAATATAATTGCACACTTTTGCATGGCAAATATAGGGTAAACAATTCAGAATACAAACAAAATAATTAAAAAAGTGACATTTTTATGGAAAAATAATAGTCGGATAGGGGCTTGGATGCTGTTTGACGGATATTTTTCGTAATTTTGCGGTTGCTTAAAAGGATTTATGTCTAAATAAAGAAATATATTAAGGTATGCGCAATATTCCCCCGATAACGAAAAATTTGTTGATAATCAACATACTGGTGTTTTTTGCCACGCAGGTATTGGCGTTGCGCGGCATGGATCT
Organism: Prevotella sp. PTAC; assembly: GCF_013166535.1. Taxonomy (NCBI): domain Bacteria; kingdom Pseudomonadati; phylum Bacteroidota; class Bacteroidia; order Bacteroidales; family Prevotellaceae; genus Prevotella; species Prevotella sp. PTAC. The sequence continues at coordinate 161,100 of NZ_JABKKK010000012.1, read as the reverse complement.
GGCGTCTTTGTTCGGGCTCCATTTTTTTATGGCGAGTGACTTCCGTGTCTATCAGTTGGTGACCTATATGTTCCTTCATGCCGGTTTCATGCACTTGCTTTTCAATATGTTCGCGCTTTGGATGTTCGGCTGTGTGATAGAGAATGTATGGGGGCCGCGTCGTTTCCTGCTTTATTATATGGTTTGCGGCATCGGTGCCGGAGTGATGCAGGAGCTGGCGCAGTTCGTCTCTTTCTATTTTATGGTGAGCGCCCAAGAGCCTGTCGTTGGCTTTTTTGACCTTTTCCGTGTGGGAGGGATGCTTTCCGGGCAGCTTAACCTTTGGACCACGATCGGGGCCTCGGGTGCCGTTTATGCCATATTGCTGGCTTTCGGAATGCTTTTCCCAAACGAGAGAATGTTCATCTTTCCTCTTCCTGTGCCGGTGAAAGCCAAGTGGCTGGTGATGTTTTATGTACTTATCGAGTTGTGGTCGGCGCTTGGCTCGCGTGGCGACGGTGTGGCTCACATGGCCCATCTCGGCGGAATGCTTTTCGGATTTTTGCTTATCAGGTATTGGCGCGGTCGTCAGTATACATTCCATGGCAGCGACGGGGGCAATGGTTTTTTCGACAGGCTGAAGCACAATTTCGAAAAGCGTAAGAGCCGTGACTCCGTAACCATGCGCGTAGAGAAAGGCGGAGCCAAGGAGACCGACTGGGAATACAACGCCCGCAAGAAAGCCGAGCAGGAAGAAGTAGACCGCATTCTGGATAAGATCCGCAAGAGCGGATACGACAGTCTGACAAAGGAGGAGAAGAAAAAGCTCTTCGACAACAGCAATAATGATTAAGCAGCTTAAGACCTTTACATTGCGGATGGTGGCCGGGGCAAATATCGCTACGGTCGCCGTCATGCTTGTGTTGGGTAACGCAGACCGCTTCGACCCTGTCAGCCACTCCGTGCTTTCATGTTTGGGGTTGGCGTTTCCCGTTTTTTTACTGATAAACCTTGCTTTCCTTTTCTTTTGGCTTATATTCAAGTTCAGGTACGCGCTCATTCCCGTTGCGGGGTATGTGTTGGCTTATGGGCCTGTCAGCGTATATATGCCGCTTAACATCCCGTCGGAAGTTCCTGACGGAGATGTGGTCAAGGTGCTTTCGTACAACGTGCAGTCATATGATGGCAGTCCGCGTTACGACAACTCGTTCGACATGATATACGAATATATCAAGCGGAGCGATGCCGATATCGTGTGCCTGCAAGAGGACATAGACACATGGCGCGGCACCTTTGCAAAGTATAGGCAGGTATATGAATACATGGACACCACGCATGTGGGAGATACCGCTCTCAACGGAGTGGGCATATACACTCGTTATCCGATAATAAGAAAAGAGCGCATCGAATATGATTCCCGCGGTAACGGCAGTGTGGCCTATTATCTCCAAAGGGGGAGCGACACGCTGATAGTGATAAACAATCATTTCGAGAGCAACCATCTGTCGCTTGCCGAGCGGGGCATGTACAAGACAATGCTGAAAGGAGAGATGGGGCGTGACACCGTTCGGGAAGAGTCGAAAAAGCTGCTGAACAAGCTCAGTGACGCCGTTTGCCTTCGGGCGCCCCAGGCCGATGCCGTGCATGCCTACATTGTAGACCATGTGCAGTACCCCATCATTGTCTGCGGGGATTTCAATGACAATCCGATTTCGTATACCAGGCGTACTGTCGCCGACGGACTTACCGACTGTTTTGTGGCCACCGGCCGCGGGCTGGGCATATCTTATAATCTGAAAGGCTTCTTCGTAAGGATAGACAATATAATGTGCTCCAACGACTTAACACCGTATAATTGCACGGTTGACAGCAAATTTGACGCTTCCGACCACTATCCTATATATTGTTGGATAAAAATGCCGCCCAAACGCTAAAAAAAGCGTGAAAATAAGCAATAAATTTTTCACAATGTAAAAAAATAGCTATATTTGCAAGCTAAATTGCCTATAATAGGGAAATAATAATTAAAATAACATAATTAAGAAAATGCAGAACAAAGGAATTGTAAAGTTTATCGCACTTCTCCTCATGCTCGTGTGCATATTCTATCTGTCATTCTCTTTCGTGACACGCCACTATGAAAACAAGGCGGCCGCGATGGGCGAAGAGGCAGGACAGGAATATCTCGACTCACTGAAAAACGAGAAAGTGTATTTCGGAACTTACTCGTTGAAGCAATGTCGTGAGATGGAAATCGGTCTCGGACTTGACTTGAAGGGCGGTATGAACGTGATTCTTGAGGTTTCGGTACCCGACGTTGTCGCAGTGCTCGCAGATCACAAGACTGATGCCGCATTTGTAAAATCAATGCAACAAGCGAAGAAGGAGGAAGAGACGAGTCAGGACGACTTCATCTCTCTGTTCATCAAGTACTACAGGCAGAATGCTCCCGGCCACCGTCTGGCAGAGATCTTCGCTACACAACAGATGAAAGGCAAGGTTAGCACCCAGAGCACAGACGCCGAAGTGGAGCGTGCCTTGCGTGCCGAAGTGGAATCTGCCGTAGACAATTCGTTTAACGTTGTGCGTAACCGTATCGATAAGTTCGGCGTTGTTCAGCCCAATATCCAGAAAATGGAAGGCAGTTCCGGCCGTATAATGGTCGAGATGCCGGGTATCCGTGAGCCGGAGCGTGTGCGTAAGCTCCTCCAAGGTAGCGCTAACCTCGAGTTCTGGGAGACATATAACAGCCAGGAGATCGTACCTCTGCTCGCCCAGCTCAACCAGAAGTACGCCGCTGCCGGCAATGTCGCCGATACGGCGTCGGCTGTTACGGCCGCTGTTGAGGCCGACACGGTGAAAGCCGATACCGCCAAGGCGGATATGGCAGCCGCTCTCGGTGCAAAGACCAAGAAAGATGAAAAGACAGCGGGAGCCGGCCAGGCAGAGCTGTTGAAGAAACAGAATCCGTTGTTCTCAGTGCTTCAGCCTTCGCAGGGCCAGAGCCTTAGCGTGGTAGGTTATGCGGTTGCCCGCGACACTGCCGAGGTGAACAAGATAATCTATTCAGACATTGCCGCGCAGGTATTGCCCGCCGACCTCAAACTTCTTTGGAGCGCGAAGCCAGCCGAGTTTGACAAGCGTGCGGAGATTTACGAGCTTAATGCAATCAAGGTCACCGAGCCTTCCGGCCGTGCTCCGCTTGAGGGAGATGTCATCGTGACCGCCAAAGACGGTTTCGACCAGATGGGCCATCCTTGCGTCTCAATGCAGATGAACACCGACGGCGCACGCCGCTGGGCACAGATTACGAAGCAGAACATCGGCCGTGCGGTGGCCATTGTCCTCGACAACACTGTATACAGTGCGCCGCGCGTCAACGGCGAGATTGCCGGAGGCGACTCGCAAATCACCGGTAACTTCACCATTGAAGATACGAAAGACCTTGCCAACACTCTTAATTCAGGTAAGATGCCCGCTCCTACACGTATCGTGCAGGAAGAAGTCGTAGGCCCGTCGCTCGGAGCGCAGTCCATCCAGCAGGGTGTAATCTCGTTTGCTGTCGCTTTCGTGCTGCTGATGATTTACATGCTTGTGCTGTATAACGTCATTCCGGGTATGATGGCAAACATTGCCTTGCTCTTCAACCTCTTCTTCACTTTGGGTATTCTCACGTCGTTCCAGGCCGCGCTTACCATGCCCGGTATTGCCGGTATCGTGCTTGCGCTCGGTATGGCTGTAGACGCCAACGTGCTTATCTATGAGCGTACGAAAGAAGAGCTGCGTGCCGGTCTCAATGTCCGTGAGGCTATGAAGAAAGGATATGCCAACGCATTCTCGGCAATCTTCGACTCAAACCTTACCTCTGTCATCACGGGTATCATCCTGTATGTGTTCGGAACCGGTCCTATCCGCGGATTTGCCACCACATTGATAATAGGTATCTGCTGTTCGTTCTTCACCGCCGTATACATGACACGCCTTGTCTACGAGCATCAGATGAGCCGTGACAAGTGGCTTGACCTCACATTCTCAACCGCTTTCTCGCGCAACATGCTTCAGAACACGAAGATTAACTTCATGGGCATGTCCAAGAAGTCGTTTACCATCTGGGGCGTGGCGGCAGTGTTGTTCGCCGTATGTCTCGGAGTTCGCGGACTGAGCAAGAGCATCGATTTCACCGGAGGACGCAACTATGTCGTGAAACTTGAGAAAAGCGTGGAGCCTGAGCAGATACGTCCCGTATTGCAGGGTGCGTTCGGTGAGGCCAACGTGAGCGTGATATCTCTCGGCACAGACGGCAAGACTATCCGTATATCCACCAACTACAAGATAGAGTCTAACGATCCGAATATCGATGATGAGGCTGAGACAATCCTCTTCAACTCTCTTTCAAAGTCGGGTTTTGTTACCCAGAAGAGTGTCGACGCATTCAAGAATCCCGACGTGCGTGCCGGCGGTTCGATCATCAGCAGCACGAAGGTCGGCCCGTCTGTGGCCAAGGATATCACTTATGGAGCTGTTGTCAGCGTTATATTCGCCTTGATAGCCATCTTCCTGTATATCCTGGTTCGTTTCCATAACGTGGCCTATTCGGTAGGTTCCACGATAGCATTGGCACTTGATGCCCTTGTGGTTATCGGCCTGTATTCGGCTCTTTGGGGACTTCTGCCCATGTCGCTCGAGATAGACCAGACGTTCATCGGCGCCATCCTGACCGTTATCGGATATTCAATCAACGATAAAGTGGTGGTGTTCGACCGTATACGAGAGAACTTCCAGCTTTATCCGAAGCGTGACCGCATGTCACTGTTCAACGATTCGCTGAACCAGACATTGGCCCGTACCATCAATACGTCGGCTACCACTTTGGTCGTGTTGCTCTGCATCTTCCTCCTTGGTGGCGACAGCATCCGCAGCTTCTCGTTCGCGATGTTGCTCGGTGTCATCTTCGGTACTCTGTCCTCGATTTTCATCGCGGCTCCTCTTGCCTATATCATCATGGGCAAGCGTGCCCGCAACGAAGAGCAGGCATAGGCCGTGGCTGTTTGCGACTATGATTGTCGGAAATAACTAATACGATTTTATATATATAACATGCCGGCCGCCGCATCTGTGACAGATGTGGCGGCTTTTTCTTTGCACATAATCCGGCACCGGCTCATGCCGTCAATACGCCGGCCGCCGCTTTGGTCGTGTCGCTCCGAATCTTCCTTCTTGGTGGCGACAGCATCCGCGGCTTCTCGTTCGCGGTGTCGCTCGGTCTGTCATGGAGGATTTCTGGGTGCGATGAATCTTTCTTGCGGCTTTTTATTAATTTTGCAATCGTGATAGGATCATGCTCTTTTCCGGAATCTTCGTAAAAGGAATGTGCATGGCGGCGAATTGTTTTATTAAACAAAGGGTAAAATGAAAAAAATATATTACATGCCGTTGCGGCAGGCCTGCTTGTCATGTTGGCTTTTTGCATGACAGGTTGCCGGTGTTGCTGTTGATATTTCAATAGTTTATAATACTGAAATGAAGTAAGGTTATGAGTATGGAACATAAGGCGTTTATCTTTGACACAGAGACATTCCACAGCGCTATCGAGCCTGTCATGCGGGACAGCGTCGCAAACCCCGAGGTGGCACGGCAGTATATCTGTGAGCATTATGACGGGTTGCAATCCCCATATACGGGAGAGCCCTTGGATGAAGATTGGGAAGACGAGTTTGACGAACCTGACCTTCAGGTGTATTTTGACATTATGCTCACGTCCTGTTATGATGTGGAGGATGATATGGGCTTGGGCTGTTTTTGGGACGCTGTGAATGATGTCATCGGGCAGCTTGACCTATTTGAAGACCCACGGATAGCCGTATTGGGAAGAAGTGTAATGATGGATGGTGTGCAGGTGGATCCCGGTATGATGGGCTTGGGATTGGTGGAAAGTCATGAGATTCCGGATATCCGGAAGGTATTGTCGGATAACCGTGACAGGGCGGAAGCCGTAGAACCGGATGGGTTGCTCCATGATGTGGAGCGTGATGAGTGGCTGGAAGCCTATGACGAATTGTGCGGTGTCTATGAAGAGGCCCTTCGCCGGGAGAAAGGACTTTTGTTCACCTTTTAAGGTGATAGCCTGTTTTTTTGCGGATTCGGTGTCATGCCATGAGGCGGCGTGGCATCGGGGTCGCGTATCACGGAATCGCCGGTATACGCACAGTGTATGGCGGAGCCGCTTACACCTGCCGGTGGTTGTCTTTGCGAAATCTTGGATTTTAAGATTAAGGGGGATATCTTGTGGGCTGTGTACCCCGACCGAGAATCGAACTCGGATCTACTCTTTAGGAGAGAGTTGTTCTATCCATTGAACTATCAGGGCGACATGATGCCTTTCAGGATGCAAAGGTACGGTAAAAAAATGAGTAACCGAAAGAAAAGGATTATTTTTTTCATATCCGTTCGGGTTGGCATGCTGTCGGATAGTTCTTGTATCATGCCGATTGGCGGCTTTGCGTGGCTGGCGTGTGCCGGGTTGTGCTCGATGTTAAAAGGCCTGATGTACGTGCCGCTGCGGCCGGCAGCTGTTTTGCCGATCGGAAATATACATGCCCGCACAGGGCGGTGGATGAAAACCGGAAGTAAAAATAAAGTCAAGTATTTAACACTTTGTTTTTTCGTGAGATAGAAAATAAAAGCGATACGCATCGCGATACACAAAGCGACAGGCCGCTTTCCGGAATGTGACGGAAGGCGGCTTTTTTTTGCAACGGGACACCCGTTGGAGCCCGTTTGGTTGCCGGTTGCGTTGCGTTTAGCGTCCCGTTGGCTTCCATTTAGACGCTAAATGTAACGCAACGGGACGCTAAATGGAAAAAACTGTCGGGTAGGTGAGGCGGGGTTTGCGAGGAAAATATGCGCGGAGGTTGTACCGATTTGATATACAGTGTGTTACGCAAAGTTGTCCAAAACCCGCATATTTCCTGTCTACGGATTTCTATTTTGAAACAGACGAATTATTGGAGCCGTTTTGTAAAGATAATTACACGGCATGGTGGCTCACCCGTCGCTGCAATGAACCGTACACTCCGGATCTTACCGCTGAACTCTTCGCACCCAGATATAATTATCCTTGCGGTCTTTGTGGCTTTTGCCGGAAAAGCGTTATCTTTGCGAAAATAATCATAGTGACATAATCATGAATATAAAATCAATGAGACATTTTCTTACAGCGGTATTGGTGTTTGCCTCGTGCGTCGCGTCGCGGGCACTTGAGGTGGCATCGCCCGACGGGCGGCTTGTTGTGACGGTAGAGGACGACGGCGGCCGGGCGCTGTATTCCGTGACGTATGACGGTCGTGTGATGGTGGAGCGCTCGTCGCTCGGGTTGCGCGCCGATATCGGCGATTTCAGCGCCGCCCTCACGCAGACGGGACACGCCTCTGGAAAGATAGACACGGCGTATGTCATGAGAAACGCCAAGGCGTCCTCGATACGCTATAAGGCCAATACGCTCGATATCTACTACGAGAACGCCGGAAAGCAGCGCATGACGATAAACTTTCGGGTGGCCGATAACGATGTGGCTTTCAGATATTCGTTTCCCATGCAGGGCGAGACGGCATGTATGGTAGTGGAGGGCGAGGCCACGGCCTTCCGCCTGCCCGAAGGCACCACCACATTTATCAGTCCTCAGTCTGACCCGATGGTGGGCTGGAAGCGCACCAAGCCGAGCTACGAGGAGGTGTTCTCGGCCGATGCGAGGATGGACACCCGCTCGCAGTATGGCCGGGGCTATACGTTCCCATGCCTTTTTCATGTGGGCGATAGCGGATGGGTGCTCGTCAGCGAGACCGGCACCACGGGCGGATATGTGGGCTGCCATCTCAGCGACTATGACCCGCAGACGGGATATGCCATAGCTTTCCCTATGGCTGGCGAGGCAAACGGTATCGGGACGACATCGGCCGGCATGGCGCTGCCCGGTTCCACGCCGTGGCGCACGCTCACCGTAGCCGACAACCTGCGGCCGATCGCCGAGACAACCGTGGCCTACGATGTGGTGGAGCCGCTATACGAACCGTCGGAGGAATACCGGCCGGGGCGCTACACGTGGAGCTGGCTGATATGGCAGGACAACTCCATAAACTATAAGGACCAGGTGGCGTTCGTCGACCTGGCCGCCGAGATGGGCTACGAGTATTGCCTGGTGGACAACTTCTGGGACGCTACCATCGGCCGCGAGCGCATAGCCGAGTTGAGCAGGTATGCCCTAGGCAAGGGAGTGGGTCTGCTGTTGTGGTACAACTCGAACGGGTTTGAGAACGACGCGCCGCAGACTCCCAAGAACAGGATGAACACCGTGGCCGCCCGCCGCCGTGAGATGGCATGGCTGAAGAGTATCAGTGTGAAGGGAATAAAGGTCGACTTCTTCGGCGGCGACAAGCAGCATACCATGCAGTTGTATGAAGACATACTGTATGACGCAAACGACTTCGGCCTGCAAGTGGTGTTCCACGGATGCACGCTGCCAAGAGGGTGGGAGCGAATGTATCCCAACTTCGTGGCGAGCGAGGCCGTGCTGGCATCGGAGAATGTGTATTTCTCCGACTGGCATGCGGGCCGCGAGGCTTTCGACCTCACGCTGCATCCCTTCTGCCGCAATGCCGTGGCGGCGATGGACTGGGGCGGCACTATAATGAACAGATACATGTCGCGCGACAACAGGCGGCGTCATCCGCGCCGCACGACGGATGTCTTTGAGATGGCGGCGGCAATAGTGACGCAGACGAGCGTGCAGTGCATAGCCCTGCAACCTAACAATCTCGACGAACTGCCCGCAGCCGGGCTTGACTTCCTGCGCTCCGTGCCCACTGCGTGGGACGAGACGAGGCTCATAGACGGGTACCCGGGCCGTTATGTAGTCATGGCGCGCCGCTCGGGCGACCGCTGGTATGTGGCCGGACTGAACGCCACAGCCCGTCCGCTCACCCTCACGCTCGATCTTCCCATGATGGCCGGCAAGGCCGTAAGCGTTTATTCTGACAAACCGGCAAGGACGGAAATCGAGGCCGAAATGACGCTTAAGGAGGCGAAAGTGAGCGGTAAGGGCAAACTGAAAATCACCATGCAGCCCAACGGAGGAGCGGTGGTGATGTAAGAGCGCGTGGATTTTCAAAATTATTTTCCGGGGTTCAATACGGGAAAGCCAAGTTCGTAGTGTCGCTTAAGCCGGAAATTTCAACTGCTTGATGTTGTTTTTGTGCTTGCTTGTTGGATCCGCACAGTCACAATGACCGTTAATAATGTTAATAAAAGTTATTTCGGGGGGGTGAAATGTAATTATGTCTAAATTCGTTACCTTTGCATACATAAATTAATGACATAAAAATAGGCTTGCCTTAATATAAAACAGATATGCACATAGGAAACAGAATAAAGGAGGTGCTCTTTGAGCAAGGACACAACGCATGCTGGCTGGCAGAGAGAATACCTTGCGAACGCTCTAACGTTTACCATATCTTCAAGCGTAATGATTTGGGAGTGTCGTTGCTCTTCTCGATATCCAGAATACTGAACCATGATTTTTTCTCTGAACTGTCGGCTCAGTTTAACGGAAATACCCCGCAGGAATGACAAAACAGTCATTCCTGCGGGGTTTTTATGGTATGTTTTAAACCTTTTGTCGCTCTCATCGTCCAATAAAGCGTTATGAATCGAATAGTATTGGTATTGATGATGATGATGAGTGCGGTTGCGGCAGTGGCCCAAGGCACCGTCAAGGGAAAGGTTGTAGACAGGCAGACCAATGAAGTGCTGCCCTTTGTGAATATCCGTGTGTCGTGGCAGGCCACCGGCAAGATGGTCAAGGGAGCCATAACCGATGAGCGCGGACACTTCAATGTCACCGGACTGGCAAAGGGAGACTATGTGCTCACGGTGTCTTTCGTGGGCTACAAGAACGCCACACGCAACTTTTCCATTACAGACAAGGCAAAGGCCGTGTCTTATCCCATGATATATATAGGTGAGGATTCGCGGACGTTGAAAGAGGTGAAGGTCACCGGTCAGCGGTCGCAGATGAAGCTTGAGGTAGACCGCAAGACCTTCTCGGTAGACCAGGTGCTCGCGGCGGCAGGAGGCTCGGCAAGCGATCTGCTCGAAAGCATACCGTCGGTCGAAGTAACCACCGACGGCGAAATATCGTTGCGGGGCAATTCCAGCGTAGAGGTCTGGATAAACGGAAAGGCCAGCGGGCTTACAACCGACAACCGTGCGGAGATCCTTCAGCAGATACCCGCGGAGAGCATAGAGAAGATCGAGGTGATAGACAACCCGAGCGCGAAATACAGTCCGGAGGGTTCGGCCGGCATAATAAACATCGTGCTCAAACGAGACCGCAAGGCGGGATACTACGGATCGGCGCGTGCGGGAATGAACACCATGGGCGGCTGGCAGGCAGGAGCCAACATAAACTATTCGAGCGGAGTGCTCGATGCCTTTGCGAACCTCGGCTACCGCTCGCGCAAAAACAAGGGCGGCTCCCTCAGTGAGCAGACATATACGGAAAAAAACACGTATCAGAACTATGAGGCTGAAGACGACCACAACGGAAAGAACCTTTTCGCCCGTGCCGGACTGACGTGGCACTTCACCAAGAAAGACGACATCTCGCTATCCGGAATGACCATGATCGGCAAGCGTGACAACCTGTCTCTCACTCCATATCACTATGGAACGGTGGGTAGCCCGATGGATTCTCACGTGATGTTCCGCCGCAGCGAGGGCAGCGGAGACATGAACATGTATAACGCGGAACTTGGATATACACACACGTTCACCGACAAGCACAAGATAGATTTCAGCCTGTCGTATAACAAATGGAAGAACGATGACAGCAATTACTACCGCGACAGCACCACATACTTCGACCCGGTGGCGCCCACGGCGTATGCGTACCAGTACAGGCCGATGCTCATCAACAACAATTCGTGGGAGGCAAAGCTCGACTATGAGAACCAGATCACGGAGAACATAAAGGTCGAGGCGGGATACAGCGGGCGCTTCTCGCACGAGAACACGCCGCAGGAACTGTGGGAAGACAATGCCAACTGGGACGGACACGACATGGCGCAGAAGCGTGATTACTTCAACCGCTTCATCTACGACATGGATACCCACGCGCTGTATGCCACCATGACGACGAAGCTCGGCAAGCTCGGCGTCATGGCCGGACTGCGCGGAGAGTACTGGAAAGTGAACACGGAGAGCTATGATTACGACCAGGAACACGACGCTTCGCTGCGCGACGAGCCTTTCAAGAAAGACTACTTCCAGCTCTTCCCGAGCCTTTTCCTCAACTATCCTCTCACCGAGACATCACAGTTGCAGCTTAATTACACACGTCGTCTGCGCCGTCCTTGGGGCGGACAGCTCAATAATTTCAGGAACACGCGCGACGCGTCTATGGTGTCTTTCGGTAATCCCGAACTGACACCCGAGTATACCAACTCGTTTTCGCTCAACTACTTGAAGACATGGACAGACCATACACTGTCTCTGGGAGCGTACTATCGTCCCACTACGGATGTGATACAGAGCGTCCGCTGGAACGTGGACGGTGTCATGTACTCGACACACGAAAACGTGACGGGCAGCCGGAGCGCCGGTATGGAGCTGATATTGAAAGACAAACTGTTCCGCATTCTCGACCTGACTACTACCCTGAACGCTTATTACTACAAGCTCGACGGTTTCAGCTACGAGATTGACGGGGCGACGGTAACCGGCGAACCGGACGAGAATTTCTCGTGGGACGCACGTGTTCTGGCCGGTTTGATACTTCCCTACGACATATCCTTGCAGGCAACGGGCAACTACCGGTCGCGCAGTGTCATCACGCAGGGACACCGCAAGCCCACCGCCAGCCTCGATTTGGGAGTCCGCAAGTCGTTGTTCAACAAGATGTTCACACTGTCTGTGAACTGGCGCGACGTGTTCGGAACCCGTAAGTGGGAGACGTTTACCGCCGGCGATGACTTCACCCGTCATCAGAAGAACTGGCGCGACCCGAGGGTCAACTTCGTGCTGACGTGGAATTTCGGAAACATGAGCAGTTCGAAGAAGAGGCAGCGGCAGGAAGAGTCGGGCACCGACGACGACATGCAGGGTGGCTACGGCGGCTATGAGTAACGAAAAAGCGTGACCGTGCTTCACAACACGGCCACGCGGCAAACTTCAAACAACTTCGAAAAGAAATTTGTATAGCTTTATAATCGAGGGAATCGGATAGCTCTTACGGCTTCCGGTTCCTTTCTTTTATGTCTGGTGAACGGCTGTCCACGATATTTCCAGTAATGTGGCAGATAGCCGATACCTTTCTATAATTATCTGATGAACAGCAGTTCTCGGTATTTCGGGAGTGTCCACAGGTTGTCTTCCACTATCAGTTCGAGTTTGTCAATCTCCTTGCGTATGTCTTCCAGCCGTGACGCCACGGTGTCGTGGTAGGCAATCGCCTTGTCGTGCTCGTTGCTGATGCGGTTTGCCACCTTGCGTGCAGCCACCAGTCCGGCCACTCCTTGCTCTATCTTTGCCGTGCGCTCGGCAATCTCTTCAATGAGTCTCATGTTGCGTGCGCTCAGTCTTTCGGCCTTGTCAGTGTCGAAAACGCTACGCATCCCCTGCACGTTCTTTATCAACCGGCTCTGGTAGTGGGTAGCTACCGGTATGATATGGTTCAGCGACAGGTCGCCCATCACACGCGCTTCTATCTGTATTCTCTTCGTGTAGGTATCCCATTTCACCTCGTTCCGTGCTTCGAGTTCCTTCCTTGTCATCACGTTCAGGCTCTCAAACATATCCACGCTTGCATCGTCGAGATAACGCTCGAAGATCACAGGACAGCTCTTCTCGCAGTCGAGGCCCCGTCTTCCGGCTTCTTCCACCCACTCGTCGCTGTATCCGTTGCCGTCAAACCGTATCGGTTTGCATGCCTTTATGTCCTCGCGCACAATGTCTATGATGGCACTTGTCTTGTCTTCACCTTTCTCTATCAGTGCGTCCACACGGCGTTTGAAGTCAGATAACGCTTCCGCCACGGCCGAGTTGAGGACAATCATGGCCGACGCGCAGTTGGCCTCGCTGCCTACTGCCCGGAATTCAAAGCGGTTTCCGGTGAACGCGAACGGGCTTGTGCGGTTGCGGTCGGTATTGTCTATGAGCAGTTCCGGTATCTCGGGAATATCAAGTTTGAGTCCCTGTTTGCCCATGAGTCCGAACAGGTCGTCTTTGTCCGCCAGCTCGATGTGGTCGAGCAGCTCGCTGAGTTGTTTGCCGAGGAATGACGAAATGATGGCAGGTGGCGCCTCGTTGGCTCCCAACCGGTGTGCGTTCGTGGCGCTCATGATGCTCGCTTTGAGCAGGCCGTTGTGCCGGTATACTCCCATCAGCGTCTCTACTATGAACACCACGAAGCGCAAGTTGTCCATAGGCGACTTTCCCGGGGCATGAAGCAGCACTCCGTTGTCTGCGCTCAGGCTCCAGTTGTTGTGCTTGCCCGAGCCGTTTATGCCGGCGAACGGTTTTTCGTGGAGCAATGCCCGGAAGCCGTGCTTGCGGGCGATACGTTTCATCAGCGACATGAGCAGCATGTTATGGTCTACCGCCAGGTTGGTCTCCTCGAATATCGGAGCCAGCTCAAACTGGTTTGGCGCCACCTCGTTGTGTCTCGTCTTGCATGGTATTCCCAGTTCGAGGGCACGTATCTCGAGGTCTTTCATGAAAGCCTGCACCCTGTCCGGTATGGTTCCGAAGTAGTGGTCGTCCATCTGCTGGTTCTTCGCGCTTTCGTGCCCCATCAGCGTGCGGCCGGTGAGCATCAGGTCGGGGCGCGCCGAGTACAGTCCCTCGTCTACGAGAAAGTACTCCTGTTCCCATCCCAGGTTGCTGCGAACGCCTTTCACCTCGGGGTCGAAATACCTGCAAACATCCGTCGCCGCCACATTGACCGCATGCAGGGCTCGTAGTAGCGGCGCCTTGTAGTCGAGCGCCTCTCCTGTGTATGATATGAATACCGTGGGTATGCAGAGCGTGTCATCCATTATGAATACCGGCGAAGTGGGGTCCCATGCCGAGTATCCCCGCGCCTCGAACGTGTTTCTTATTCCTCCGTTGGGGAACGAGCTTGCGTCCGGTTCCTGCTGCACGAGCAGCTTCCCGCTGAAGTTTTCCATCATGCCTCCCTTTCCGTCGTGCTCCGTGAAGGCGTCGTGCTTCTCGGCTGTTCCCTCCGTCAGTGGCTGGAACCAGTGGGTGTAGTGGGTCGCCCCGTTTTCCGTTGCCCATTGCTTCATGCCCGCCGCCACCGCGTCGGCTATCGAGCGGTCGAGCCTTGTGCCGTTGTCTATCACGTCTATGAGCTTGGCATATACGTCGGCCGGCAGATACTTGTACATCTTATGCCTGTTGAACACGTATTTGCCGAAATACTCCGATGGTCGTTCCGCCGGTGTCTTTACTTCTGCGGCCTGCTTTTTGAAAGCCTCTTCTACTACCTTAAATCTTAAATTTACCATTGTTCTCGTTGCTTTTTTTGATGGATAACCGTGTTTTATTTTGTGTTTGTGTGACTGTAATGTTATACTTGTGCTGTGGTGTAGAGGCTTTGTTGGCGTTGAGATATTGTGGCGGAACTGTCCCGAAAGCGTTTTCCCGGTGCTATATGCACCTTTTCATTATTCTTTCCATAGCCCGTTCGCAGTCGCCTCTGTCTCCGAAAGCGGTCAGTCTTACGTAGCCTTCTCCGCTCGGGCCGAAGCCCACTCCCGGCGTACATACCACATGGGCGTTGTAAAGCATCTGCTCGAAAAAGCGCCAGCTGCTTTCTCCGTCGGGTGTCTTTACCCACAGATAGGGAGAGTTGCGTCCGCCGTAGACATCGAGACCGAGACCGGTCAGCGTTTCAAGCATTATCCCCGCATTTTCCATGTAGTAGCCTATCGTGGCCTTCACCTGCTCCTTTCCCTCGGGCGAGTACGTGGCTTCGGCCGCCCGTTGGCTGATGTAGCTCGTGCCGTTGAACTTGGTACATTGCCTGCGGTACCACAACCTGTGCAGCGATATGCGCCGCTTTCCGTCGAGCGTCCCTGCCGTCAGTTCTTTCGGCACCACGGTATAGCCGCATCTTATGCCCGTGAACCCGGCTGTTTTCGAGTAGCTCCTGAACTCTATCGCAACCTTGCGGGCACCCTTTATCTCATATATGGAGTGGGGTATGTCGTCGTCCTGTATGTAAGCCTCGTATGCCGCGTCGTAGAATATGAGCGTGTCGTTCTTCAATGCGTAGTTCACCCACTTGCGCAGCTCGTCTTTCGATATCACCGTGCCCGTCGGGTTGTTTGGATAGCAGAGGTATATAATGTCTACCCGTCGGTCGGGTATCTGCGGCACGAAGTTGTTCTCTGCCGTGCACGGCATGTATATCACGTTGCTCCACCTGCCGTTTTCCACCAGTCCCGCCCGTCCTATCATCACGTTCGAGTCGATATATACCGGATATATGGGGTCTGTCACGCCTATGCTGTTGTCCCACCTGACCAGCTCCTGTATGTTTCCCGTGTCGCTCTTGGCACCGTCGTTGATGAAAATCTCGCTCGGGTCGAGCCTTATTCCCCTCGGCATGAAGTCGTGCTTCACTATCGCCTCGCGCAGGAAAGCATATCCCTGCTCGGGTCCGTAGCCCCTGAATGTGTCTTTGCGGCCCAGTTCGTCGACCGCCTTGTGCATGGCTTCCGTCACCGCCGGGCATACAGGCCTTGTCACGTCGCCTATTCCAAGGCTGATAAGATCGGCCTGCGGGTGCGACACCTTGAATGCGTTCACCTTCTTGGCGATATCCGCAAACAGATAGTTGTCCGGCAGTTTGAGGAAGTGCTCGTTTACTAATGCCATATCGTTCCTTTCTATATGTTGTTTGAAGTTTTGCCGTATGTTGTCATGATTGGTGCGGGACATGGCCGGAGACCTTGCCCTTCATGGCCTGTCTTCCTGCGGAATGTCTGCCTGTCCCTCGAAAACAAACTCCGCCGGTCCCGTCATGTACACATGGTTGTCGGTCTCGTTCCATTCTATTTCGAGCCGTCCGCCGTCCATCACAATGCCGCATCGTCTTCCGGCGCGTCCCGTGACGGCCGCCGCCACAGCCGTGGCGCACGCTCCCGTGCCGCAGGCGAGGGTTATTCCGCTGCCCCGTTCCCACACCCGTGTGCGGATGTCGCCGTCGGGCAGCACCTCCGCGAACTCGATATTGCACCGCTCCGGAAATATGGGATGGCGTTCGAGCGCCGCCCCGCTCCGGGCGATGTCACAACTACTGATGTTATCCGTGAATACAACGAAGTGTGGGTTGCCCATCGATACGAACGTGCCTGTGTATTTGCGGCCGT
The DNA here is from genome assembly GCF_013166535.1 of Prevotella sp. PTAC. Classification (NCBI taxonomy): domain Bacteria; kingdom Pseudomonadati; phylum Bacteroidota; class Bacteroidia; order Bacteroidales; family Prevotellaceae; genus Prevotella; species Prevotella sp. PTAC. Next base: position 144,691 of record NZ_JABKKK010000012.1, on the reverse strand, counting down.
CGGCCTCGATGGCAGCTTCTGTCAGTCTGCCCTCTTCGTTTCCTACCTTAGTCTTGTCGCTGAGTGCCGGCTCGAGCATGTCTACCGTCACACTGTCCACCGTATCGTCTTTCCTTGTGTGAAGCCGCAGTGTCTTCATGCCTGATAGAGTGTGCAGTCTTATCTCTTTTTTACGGGTGATGCCTTTGTCGTAGAGATATTTGCCGATGCAGCGGGCCGCGTTTCCGCACATGAGGGCTTCCGAACCGTCGGCGTTGAATATCCTCATCGTGAAGCCGGTATCTCCGGTTCCGCTTCTGCCTATCAGCACAAGCCCGTCGCTTCCGATGCCGGTGTGCGGCCTGCTCCATGCCTTTGCCACGGCCTGTGGGTTGCTGATGCGGTATATCGACGTGTCCACGTATATATAATCGTTGCCCGCTCCGTGCATCTTCGTAAATCTGACAGTATGTGCCATGCCGTAAACTTTTTGACGTTAAACACCGTTTTGTTATTCGTTCATGCCGCAAAGTTACAGAGATTGGCGATAAAACTGGCTTAAATGGCGGCGTTTTCATCAACTTTTAATCAAAAAGTAGTGATTTGTAAGTTTTATGCCGGCTTTTCATTTTAATTTAAAACATGTCCCGCTTGTAATAAATGCCTTTATAAGCCGGCCGCGGCAATTCATGCCATAGCGGTATCAATGTGCTCTCTGCCGCTGTCTTGAAGCGGCATCAGGTGTCCCGGCTTTGGTCTGTCAGCGGTCCGGAATATTTAAGTTGCTTTAACGAAAAAGTCTATAATGTAAGGGAAATATCAGACCAATTATTTCATTGTGTGCGATTTTAGTGCTATTTTTGCACGCAAAGAAATTCCCCGGGGCTGTCTCGGCCGCTTTGCCAGTGGACGATGCGAGGCCGCTGCCGGCCGCGGATATACTGCCGGATTGTCGTTTCGGGCGACGTACATCCGCCCGTTGCGGCCGGTGATGTTCTTTTCGTAATTTCGATTTATAACATAATATATGGACGATATTATAATAATCATCGCACTCATACTTCTCAACGGCGTGTTCTCCATGTCGGAAGTCGCTCTTATATCGGCACGGAAATCCAAGCTCGCGGCCGATGCCAAGGACGGCAGCAGAAATGCCGCAACGGCTCTTGAACTGTCAAATGAACCAGACCGTTTCCTGTCGACCGTACAGATAGGAATAACGTTGATAGGCATACTTACCGGTTTGTTTTCAGGCGCCACTATCGCTACCGACCTCGGCAATTATCTTGCCGGTCTGGGTGTAGCTCCGAAACTGGCGTTGAGCCTCTCGAAAGTTGTGATAGTCACCGTGGTCACCTATATGTCTATAGTCGTCGGTGAGCTTGTCCCCAAGCGTATAGGTCTCGGCCGTGCCGATGCCATAGCCAAGATTGTGGCCGGCCCGATGAAGCTGCTGTCCGTGTTCACTTTCCCGATAGTGTGGCTTCTGTCTTTTTCCACATCCGCTATAGTAAAGTTGCTGTGCATCGGCGATAACACGTCGAAGGTGACGGAAGATGAAATCAAGTCGCTCATCCAGGAGGGAACCGACTCGGGAGAGGTGCGTGAGGTGGAACAGGACATCATGGAGCGTGCCCTCGTGCTCGGCGACTGCAGTATAGAGGTCATCATGACGAGCCGCAAGGATGTGTCGTGTCTTACGGTAGACATGGATGAGGAAAGTGTCCGCAAGGTTCTCGCCGAAGATCTGCACTCCTCTTATCCCGTGTTTGACAAGGAAAAGGAAGACATCTGCGGCGTCATATCTCTAAAGAGGCTCATGCTCACGCTCGGGTCTGCCGACTTCAACATAGAGAAAGAGCTGACGCCCGGTATGTTCCTGCCTGAGACGATGACCGTCTACGACGCTCTCGACACGTTCAAGCGGGGTGGCGAGCATATAGGTCTCGTATACGACGAGTATGGCTGCTTCCAAGGTATAGTCACGCTGCGCGACATTCTCGGAGGCCTTGTTGGCGACATTCCGCAGGGCATCGACGGGCCGGCCATCGTGAAACGCCACGACAGAGAGGAGTGGCTCGTCGACGGGCAGTGCATGATATACGATTTTCTCTCCTATTTCGACAGGGAAGATCTCTACGAGCCGGCGTCTTACACCACCGTGGGAGGTCTTGTGATGGAGAGCTTGCGCCGTGTGCCCGCCGAAGGAGACGTGTTCACTTGGGGCTGTTTCAAGTTCGAGGTGGTCGATATGGATAAGGTGCGCATCGACAAAATCGCTGTCTCCATGATATGCGAGGAGGCCGCTTCCGATTCGGAATAATATTTACAAAGAGCTTCTCATGTTTCGCTTGTTTTAAAATTAAAGTCCCGTGGTCGCAAAAACACGGGTTATGAGAGTTTTTTGTTCAAGTGCCTGTATTCCAGTGTCGTACATGGCATGCGCCTGCTTGCGGTACACGACCGGCCTCATCTGTCAGGCATGTTTTTTCCGTTTAGCGTCCCGTTGCGCTGCGTTTAGCGTCTAAATGGAAGCCAACGGGACGCTAAACGCAACGCAACCGGCAACCAATCGCACTACAACGGGCATCCCGTTGCAGAAAAAGCCGCCTCCCGACATATTCCGGAAGGCGGCATATCGTATTGTATATATCGGTGTTTATCGTTTCCGTTTTCTATTTCAAGAAAAAACAAAGTGTTAAATCCATGACATTATTCTTACATGTCGCATGTTTTTTTGTTTATCTCACCGTCAGTTTCACCGTTTTCAGCCGTCGGCTGTCGGGACCTGTCATGATGCTGAAATCGCCCGGTTCGAGCACGTGCCTCAACTCGCTGTTGTAGAATTTCAGCATGTCGGGCGTGATGTCGAACGTCACCTCGCGGCTCTCTCCCGCTTTGAGGTGTATTCTTTGAAAGCCTTTCAGCTCTTTTACGGGGCGGCTTATCGACGCCACACGGTCACGGATATATAACTGCACCACTTCGTCGGCATCCCTGTCGCCCGTGTTTTTCACTGTCACAGTGGCTTTAACGCCTCCGTTCCGCTCCATGGTCGCGGCGCTGAGGCGCGGCTCGCCGTATTCGAAGGAGGTGTAGCTCAGCCCGTAGCCGAAAGGATATAGCGGGTCGTTGCGCACGTCGAGATAGTTGTTGCGGAACTTGTAGTAGCGCTTCGCTCCCTCTTCCACCGGTCGTCCCGAGCTGAGGTGGTTGTAGTACAGCGGTTCCTGGCCGGTAGCTCTGGGCATCGACACCGTCAACCGGCCGCAGGGCGTCTTGTCGCCGAACAGCACATCGCATATTGCGTGGGCCGCCTCCGAGCCACCGAACCATACGTTCATTATCGCCTGCACGTTGTCTTGCTCCCATGTGAGTACCGTCGGGCGTCCGGAGAAATTTAGCAGTACTACCGGTTTGCCCGTTTTCACGAGCTCGGCGAGCAGCGCCGCCTGTACGTCGGGCATGGCCAGCTTGGCGCGGCTCGAACTCTCGCCCGTCATTTCCGCCGTCTCGCCCATGGCGCATACTATCACGTCCGCTTGCCGTGCCACTGCCAGCGCCTCCGCCTTCATGAGCGCGTCGTCGCCTCGCTTTATGGCCTTTCCGAACTCACCGTCTTTCTGTTGCCGCTCGTCGGCTGTGATGTTGCAGCCCTGTGCGTATAGCAGTTCGGCCTTTCCGCCGAGTGCTTGTGCCATGCTCTCTCTCAGAGTCGAGTACCGTTCGGGCGTGTATGCCACGCACCACGTGCCCGCCATGTTCGAACGGGTGTCGGCCAACGGCCCTATGAGCGCTATCCGGCCTTCTTTTTTCAGCGGCAACGTGCCGTTGTCGTTTTTCAGCAGCACGAAAGTCTCGGCTGCTATGTCACGTGCCGCAGCCCTGTTTTCGGCGGTGAATATGTCTTTCTTGCGACGTTTCGGGTCGCAGTATTTATACGGGTTGTCAAACAGTCCGAGCCTGTATTTCGCTTCCAGGACCCTGCGGCATGCCCTGTCTACGGCCTCGGCGCTCACACGTCCGTCGAGTACGCTCTGCTCAAGCGTGCCGATATATCCCCTGGAACACATGTCCATGTCTGTACCGGCGTTGAGAGCCTGTGCCGAAGCGTCGGCGAGGTCTTCCGCCGTGCCGTGCTTTATGATTTCCTTTATCGACTCATAGTCGGTTACCAGCATCCCGTCAAATCCCCATTCTCCGCGCAGCACGTCGGTCATGAGCCACTTGTTGGCCGTGGCCGGGATGCAGTCGACCACGTTGAACGACGACATCACGCTGCCCACGCCCGCCTCCACGGCAGCCTTATATGGCGGCAGGTACTGGTTGTACATCCGCACCCGGCTCATGTCTGCCATGCTGTAATCCCTGCCGGCCTCGGCGGCACCGTACATGGCATAGTGTTTGAGGCATGCCATGATGTTGTCGGCACGGCTGTAGTCGCCCTGATAGCCGCGTACCATGGCGGCTGCCATGCGTGAGCCGAGATACGGATCCTCACCGTTACCCTCGCTGATGCGTCCCCACCGCGCGTCGAGAGCGATGTCGGCCATCGGGCTGAACGTCCAGCAGATACCGTCGGCGCTGGCCTCACGGGCGGCGATGCGTGCCGAGCGTTCCACGGCCGCCGTGTCCCACGAGCACGACAGGGCGAGCGGGATTGGAAATATCGTCTCGTATCCGTGTATCACGTCCATGCCGACGATGAGCGGGATGCCGAGCCGGCTCTTCCGCACGGCTATCTCTTGCAATGCCCTTATCTTGTCTGTTCCCTTGACGTTGAATACTCCGCCGACGTCGCCGGCGGCGATGCTTCCGCTGACCTCGGTGTTAATCTCGGCTCCTGTCACTATCTCGCCGGCGGGAAGCAGGTTCAGCTGCCCTATCTTTTCGCGCAGGGTCATCTTGCGCATCAGTCCGGATATGAAGCCGTCCATTGTCTTGTCGCTTGCGGGCAAAGACGTGCCGAGCATCGCCAGGACTGCGGCCAGTAATATTCTTCTCATTGTATTGCTTTTTGGTTGATGGTAGTCTTAATGTTCGCAAAGATACTCATAAATCCGCATATACGGCATTTCCGTATACCTGAAAATGGCAGCCTGCGTGTGCGGATGTGTACAGCCCGCCACGCATAATGGCGCATTGTCATGATTCTTTTGTATGGCTGTTGTCGTAAAAGCTGCGTGCCGTGCGTTAATTTCTGATAAATGGAAGCATGATTACGGAAAAAAAGCGTATTTTTGCAAATTATAATAATTCGGATAGTCAGACTATGTCTTGCATATTACATATAGAGACGAGCACGGACGTGTGTTCCGTGGCCGTCAGCAACGATGGCGAGTGTATTTTTAACAGGGAAGATCACGACGGCCCGAACCACGGAGTGAAACTCGGCGTGTTTGTGGACGAGGCTCTTTCGTTCTGCGATGAGGCGGGAACAGGTATCGACGCCGTGGCGGTAAGTTGCGGCCCGGGGTCGTATACAGGCCTGCGTATCGGAGTGTCGATGGCAAAGGGCGTATGCTACGGCCGTGACATCCCGTTGATTGCCGTGCCCACGCTTGAACTGATGTGCGTACCCGTGCTGTTGGGGCATGATGATATTGAGGACGATGCGCTTGTATGTCCGATGATAGATGCCCGCAGGATGGAAGTGTATGCCGGGATATACGACCGTGCGCTGACCGCTGTACGCCCAGTGGGAGCCGACATCGTGACTGCCGATACATACAAAGGGCTGCTCGACGGGCGACCCGTATATTTCTTCGGTGGCGGCGCATGCAAGTGCATGGAGACGATAGCTCACCCGAACGCCCGGTTGATAGAGGGCGTCAAGCCGTTGGCCAAGTGGATGTTTCCGCTTGCGGAGAAGCGCATGGCGGAGGGCAAGACGGAAGATACGGCGTATTTTGTGCCGTTCTATCTGAAAGACTTCGTGGCCAAGGAAAGTAAAAAGCTGATTTAACGTATTTATGGAAATAAAAGGATTAGACTACAACACGCAGCGCGAACCGCTGATGATGCCGGAATATGGCCGTGAGATACAGAAGATGGTAGACTATGCCGTGTCGCTGGCCGACAGGGCGGAGCGCCAGGCCTGTGCCGAGGCCATCGTGAGAATGATGGCCACCAAGGTGCCGCAACTGCGTGAAAACGCCGACTACGAGCGCACTTTGTGGGACCATCTGTATCTTATAAGCCGCAGGGAACTTGATATAGAGTGGCCGTATGACGTGAAGGCGGCCGAGAAGATACTCGACAAGCCCTCGCCGATGCAGATACCCGGCAAGGGCGACAGGGTGAGGCTGCGCCACTACGGGCATCTGCTTGAAGAAATGTTCGATAAGTTGAAGGCCATGCCGGAGGGCGACGAGCGCGACGAGCTGACACGGATGGTGGCCAACCAGATGAAGCGCGACCTGACAACATGGGGGCACGGTTCTATGGACGACGAGAAGGTGGCTTCCGACCTGGCCCGCTTCACTGACGGTAAGATACAGCTTGACCTCAATACATTCAGGTTTGACAAGATAAGCACAGGCGGCTCGGGCGATAACCAGAGAAGAAAGAAACGCAAGTGACACATATATATAATTAAGGTATGTCGGCATTCATCATCGAAGGCGGTCATCCGCTAAGCGGAACGATAACACCGCAGGGAGCCAAAAACGAGGCTCTTCAAGTGATATGCGCATCGCTGCTCACGGCCGGGGAAGTGAGGATAAGCAATATTCCGGATATTCTCGACATCAAAAACCTCATACTTCTGCTCAAAGATATAGGAGTGAAGGTGGAGAGGCTGACGACGAATGACTATTCGTTCAAGGCCGACGAACTGAATCTCGGCTATATGGAAAGCGACGGGTTTGTCAGAAAATGCGCTTCGTTGCGCGGCTCCGTGCTGATGATAGGCCCGTTGCTCGCCCGTTTCGGCAAGGCCGTAATCACAAAACCGGGCGGCGACAAGATAGGGCGCAGGCGTCTCGACACGCACTTTCTCGGTTTTGAACGTCTCGGGGCTAAGTTCCGTCACGTTGAGGAAAGGGGGGTATACGAGATAGGAACAGACCGGCTGAAAGGCTGTTACATGCTGCTCGACGAAGCTTCGGTGACAGGAACGGCCAACATCATAATGGCGGCGGTGCTTGCCGAGGGTACCACGACGATATACAACGCTGCATGCGAACCGTATATACAGCAGTTGTGCCACATGCTCAACAATATGGGCGCATGTATAAGCGGTATAGCTTCGAACATGCTTACAATCGTGGGAGTGGATAGGCTGCACGGCACTACGCACAGGATATTGCCCGACATGATCGAGGTAGGCTCGTTTATCGGCATGGCGGCAATGGTGGGCGACGGTATCCGCATAAAGGATGTGTCTCCCGGAAACCTCGGCATCATACCGGAGGCGTTCCGCCGTCTCGGTGTTAAAATAGAGCACGACGGCGAAGACCTAATAATACCTAAACAGGATCATTATCAGATAGACTCGTTTATCGACGGGACAATAATGACTCTAGCCGACGCACCTTGGCCGGGACTGACTCCCGACCTGCTGTCGGTGCTCATAGTGGTGGCCACACAGGCACAAGGCAGTGTGCTGTTTCATCAGAAAATGTTCGAGAGCAGGCTCTTCTTCGTAGACAAACTTATAGATATGGGGGCGCAGGTGATCCTCTGCGACCCGCACAGGGCCGTGGTCGTGGGGCACGACCGTAAGATAACACTGCGCGCGGGACGCATGTCCAGTCCGGACATACGTGCCGGAATAGCTCTGCTCATAGCGGCCATGAGTGCCCATGGGACGAGCCGTATAGACAATATAGAGCAGATAGACCGCGGCTATGAGAATATAGAAGCGCGGCTCAACGGCCTTGGCGCAAGGATAATAAGGGAGCAACCCATGTGAGATATATTCATAACCGAGGGTAGAATAATAGTATGATAAGGGAAGACGATGTTTATAAGATAGGACGGTTGGGCAAGCCGCACGGTGTGAAGGGCGAGATAACGTTTATGTTCGATGATGATATCTTCGACCGCACGGACTGCGACTACCTCATACTCTCGATAGACGGAATACTCGTTCCGTTTTTTATTGATGAGTACCGGTTTCGAAGCAATGAGACCGCACTCGTGAAATTTGAGGATGTAGACACGCAGGAGCGCGCCTCGGAACTGACAAATACCGACGTCTTTTTTCCCCGAAGCATATCCGATGAAGGCGGTGACAACCTCTCATGGGCGGCGATAGTGGGTTTCGACGTGTTAGACTCGCGCAGCGGAAAGTCTGTGGGCAGGATCGTTTCGGTCGATGACACCACGGTAAACACGCTCTTCGAGCTTGAAGACGGGCAGCTCATTCCGGCGCAAGACGAGCTTATCGACAGCGTGGACACGGATAGGAGAGTGATAGCCATGAACCTGCCGGACGGACTTCTCGATATTGATGGCGTCGGATAGGGATTCTGACCCCGGCTCCGGTGACAGGCCGGTGCTGCGTGTTCTATGTATAAGCATCCCTGCATTATAAAAGAAAAAGGAAATGAAGAAAAAACAAATAGCGATACTCGGCTCAACCGGTTCGATAGGAACGCAGGCTCTTCGGGTGATAGAGGAGCACTCCGAACTGTATGAGGTGTATTGTATCACGGCGAACAACAAGGTGGAGGAGCTTGCGGCACAGGCGAGGAAGTTCAAGCCTGCCGCCGTTGTCATAGCCAATGAACAGCGTTATGACAGGTTGAAAGCGCTGTTGGCCGACGAGCCGGACATAAAGATTTATGCCGGTGCGAAAGCTCTTGACGAGATAGTGGAGGCCGGACCGATAGATATGGTGCTTACCGCGATGGTAGGGTTTGCCGGTCTTTCGCCTACGATACATGCCATAAAGGCCCGCAAGACGATATGTCTGGCGAATAAGGAGACGCTTGTGGTGGCAGGACAGCTTATCTGCGAACTGGCGGCGCAATACCGCACGCCGATACTTCCGGTAGACAGTGAGCACTCGGCGATATTCCAATGCCTTGCCGGCGAGGGAGACAATAAGGTCGAGAAAATACTCCTCACGGCATCGGGAGGTCCGTTCCGTAATTTCACCATGGAGCAATTGGCAGCCGTGACTAAGGCAGACGCACTGCGTCACCCCACCTGGGACATGGGGGCCAAGATAACGATAGACAGTGCCACGATGATGAACAAGGGTTTTGAGGTTATCGAGGCCAAATGGCTTTTCGGTGTGGATGCCGACAAGATAGAGGTGCTTGTACACCCGCAGTCTATCGTTCACAGTGCGGTCCAGTTCTGCGACGGAGCCGTAAAGGCACAGCTCGGCGTGCCTGATATGCGTATGCCAATACAATATGCTTTCTCTTATCCTGACCGTCTGCGTCTTACATCGGAACGGTTAGACCTTTTCAGCCATCCGTTGGAGTTCTTCAAGCCCGACACGGAGAAGTTCCGCTGTCTTGGCCTGGCGTTCGAAGCGATAAGGAAAGGCGGCAATATGCCTTGCATTGTCAATGCCGCCAACGAGATAGTGAACCGCGGCTTTCTTGAAGATCGTTGCGGATTCTTGCAGATGAGCGATGTTATAGAGAAGACAATGAGCCGTGTGGCGTTCGACTCAAACCCTACTTACGATACCTATGTGGCAACAGACGAGGAGGCGAGGCGTGTGGCTGCCGGGTTGATAGACAGCCGCGGCTGAATGGAGGGATGTAACCTTGCAGTCCATAAACGATAATCAAATCACAATACATAATTCATAAATGGAAATATTCTTAATACGTGCGTTGCAGTTCATGCTCGCAATATCTATTTTGGTACTGCTCCATGAGGGCGGTCACTTTTTCTTTGCGAAACTTTTCGGTATCAGGGTAGAGAAATTCTACCTGTTTTTCGACCCTTGGTTCCACCTGTTCCAGTTCAAGCCAAAGAACAGCGACACCACATACGGCATGGGCTGGCTGCCTCTGGGCGGCTATTGCAAGATATCCGGTATGATAGACGAGAGTTTTGATACCGAGCAAATGAAGCAGCCGGTACAACCGTGGGAGTTTCGCTCGAAGCCCGCCTGGCAGCGGTTGCTTGTCATGATAGGCGGCGTTCTGGTCAATTTTCTGCTTGCGCTGTTTATCTATGCTATGATACTTTTCGTGTGGGGAGACACCTATATTCCCGCCAAGGACATGACATACGGCATGAAATTCAACACCGAGGCAAAGGCGCTCGGTTTCCGTGACGGCGATATTCTCATAGGAACGGACAAGGGCGATTTCAAGGATTTCAGCGCAGACATGCTCCGTGGCATATCCGAAGCACACCGTGTAGACCTTATTCGCGGCGGAAAGCCGGTGAGCATAAGTCTGCCGGGCGATATAAATCTGCTCGGTATGCTCAAAACAGTGCCCCCGTTCGTGCGTCCTCTCACGCCGGCGGTGCTCGACAGCGTCGTGCCGGGCACGGCGGCGGAGAAAGCCGGGATGCGGAAAGGCGACAGGATAATAGCGTTCAACGGCAAGGCGATAGATAGTTACAATACGTTTATCGACGAAATGGGTAAGCTTGGTGATGTCATGGCCGTTGCCACGACGAGTGCCGACAGTATGAAGGCACGCACGGCTACGATTGTCACGTTGCGGCAAGGAGTTGCCGACACGGCTGTAGTGATGCTTTCGCCCGACCTCAAACTCGGCATTACCGCAAAAACGTATGCCGCACTTTATAAGCCGGTGACACGCCGGTACGGTTTCTTCGAGAGCATCCCGGCCGGAGTTAAGTATGGTTTTCATGTGTTGTCGACATACGTGGACGACATGAAATATGTGTTTACGGCCGACGGAGCCAAGTCTATAGGCGGATTCGGGGCTATCGGAAGTCTCTTCCCGCCGACATGGGACTGGTATATGTTCTGGAAGATGACGGCATTTCTCAGTATCATCCTCGCTTTCATGAACATACTGCCCATTCCGGCTCTCGACGGAGGACACGTACTGTTCCTCCTTTACGAGATTATCACACGCCGCAAACCGGGCGAGACGTTTATGATAAGAGCCGAATACATCGGTTTCGGCATACTCATCCTGCTGATGGTGGTGGCAAATCTTAACGATATACTCCGCTGGCTCGGATATATGTAACGGTTGGACGTGAAAGAGCGGAAAATAAAAGAGTATAGCGAAACTTAAACAATATATTATGATACAGTCAATGACGGGCTACGGCAAGGCGGTTGTGGCCTATGGAGAGAAGAAAATCAATGTAGAGATAAAGTCACTCAACAGCAAGGCTCTCGACCTTTCTACCCGTATAGCCCCGCTATACAGGGAGAAAGAGATGGAGATACGTCAGATGTTGTCGGGTGCGTTGGAGCGTGGCAAGGTGGATTTTTGCATCTGGATAGAGAAAGAAGCCGGTACGGACGCCACGCCGATAAACGGTGCTCTTGTGGAGAATTACTATCGTCAGATATGTTCCATTTCAGATAAAGCCGGCATACCCATGCCTAATGACTGGTTTGCCACGCTGTTGCGCATGCCCGATGTCATGGTACGCACCGAGCAGGAAGAGCTCAGTGACGGGGAATGGAGCGCGGCTTGCAGTGCCATTTCCGCCGCTATAGACAAGATAACGGCGTTCCGCAACCAGGAGGGCGCGGCTCTTCAACGCAAGTTTAACGAGAAGCTCGACAACATATCGGCACTTCTCGCCTCGATAGAGCCTTACGAGAAAGCCCGTGTGGAAAAGATACGTACCCGTATCGTAGACGGCCTCAGCTCTATTCCCAACGTGGAATACGATAAGAACCGTCTTGAGCAGGAACTGATATACTACATAGAGAAACTTGACATCAGTGAGGAAAAACAGCGTCTTGCCAACCATCTTAAATACTTCCGTGAGACAATGGAGGAAGGGCACGGACAGGGAAAGAAGCTCGGTTTCATAGCCCAGGAAATGGGACGTGAGATCAATACCACCGGTTCGAAGAGCAACCTGGCGGAGATGCAGAATATCGTAGTGATGATGAAAGACGAGTTGGAGCAGATAAAAGAGCAGGTTCTGAATGCGTTGTAAAGGTAAGGTGATAATATTTTCCGCTCCGAGCGGAACGGGAAAGAGTACAATTATAAGGTGGCTCATGGAGCACGAGGAGCTTCGCATGGCTTTCTCTACGTCGTGCACGAGCCGCAGTCCGCGCCCGGGAGAGACTCATGGAAAGGACTATTTTTTTGTGACTCCCGATGAGTTCAGGGCAAAGATAGGGGCCGGCGAGTTTCTGGAGTACGAGGAAGTATATGCCGGACGATATTACGGCACGTTGAAATCGCAGGTTGAGAAACAACTGGAAGAAGGCCAGAACGTGGTGCTTGATGTCGATGTTAAGGGCGGTTGCGCAATAAAAGAATACTATGCCGAGCGTGCATTGAGCATATTCGTGCGTCCGCCGTCGGTTGATGAGTTGCGTCGGCGGCTCGAGACCCGTGGCACAGAGACACCCGAGGTCATCGACAGCCGCATTGCCCGTGCCGAGTTTGAGCTTGGTTTCGCGCCGAGGTTCGATCGTATCGTGGTTAATGACAATCTCGATGCGGCCTGCCGTGAGGCATTCATGATTATAAAGGATTTCATTTCGTGATACCGTAGCGTCATGGGCATTATCTCGACAGGAATATTCGGCGGTTCGTTCAATCCGATACACAACGGGCACATAGCCATTGCCGGACGGCTGTTGGAATCCGCCGGCCTTGACGATATATGGTTCGTGGTATCTCCGCAGAACCCTTTCAAGCGAGGCATGCGGTTGCTCGACGACCCGTTACGGCTTGACATAGCCCGCATGGCAGTCGCGGAGGAACTTGGTATGGAGGTATGCGACTACGAGTTCCGTTTGCCGCGCCCGTCGTATATGTGGAATACTTTGAGCCGTATGTCGGCAGATATGCCTGACCGGCGTTTCACCTTGCTTATAGGCGCGGATAATTGGCTGCGTTTCGGTGAGTGGCACGAGCACGAGAGAATACTCGACAGGTATCCCGTCGTGATATATCCGCGTCGCGGCAGTGTGGTCGACCGCTCGTCGCTGCCTCATGGAGTGACGCTTGCGGATGTCCCGTTGCTCGATGTCAGCAGCACGGATATACGGGAGCGTATAGTCCGTGGCGAGCCGATAGACGGCATGGTGCCCGACGTGGTGAAAGACAAGATAATAGAATGTTATGAGAAATATGGCGAAGGCATGTCGTGAGGCGGCGGGATTGTTGCTCGCCCCGATAACCGGCAATGCCTCTTTTTTTGTTTTTATGTACGTCCTCGGGTGGCTGTGTGTCATCTTTACGGAGTCGCCAGACGGTATTCCGCCCTCTTATAGGTATGCGCCGTTGGAGCTTTTTGTGGACTTGTATGCGCTCTGTGCGTTGCTTTGCCTTGTTCCCCGCCGTATGCGCTGTGTGCCGAGAGTGTTGCTCGCAGTGGCGTTTTATGCCGTTTCAATAGCCGATGTATACTGTTTCGAGCGTTTCAATACCCCGCTTTCGCCCACAATGCTGTTGCTTGTCGGCGAGACGAACTATGACGAGGCGTCACAGTTTTTCAGTTCATACGTCGGATGGGAAGTGTTGGCATCGCATGTAGGTTGGCTTCTGGCTCTTGCGTTCCTGCATCTGGGTGCCGGCATTGTCGGTATTGTCATGCGCCGTGCGCGTCATCTGCCACGTGTAAACGAGGAGATAGCCGCCAGATGCTCGTGTCTTTACCGTTTTCCGTCGGCAATAGCAGTCTCTGCGTTGCTGATATGGGGCATTGCCGCCACGTTGCCCAATAAGTCGGCCTTGTTTAAACTTTTCTCCGCCGGCGATCTCGGAAAGGTGGAGCGCGCTTTTCTCGACGAAAATAAGGCGGAGCTTTATCTCCCTGTGTATCGTCTTGCGTTCAGCGTCTATGCCAATCGTCTTGCGTCCGGTCAGCTTGTGAAACTTACGGAGAGCGTCGGCAGCTCCCGGGTAGACAGCTGTTCGTTCCGATCTCCCGATATAGTGCTTGTGATAGGAGAGAGCCATAACCGGCACCACTCCCAGCTCTATGGCTACGAAAAGGCTGTAAGCCCGCGACAGAAAGCGAGAGCCGACGAGGGGCGGCTCGTTGTTTTCAGCGATGTGGTAAGCCCGTGGAACCTCACGAGCTTTGTGTTCAAGAACATGTTTTCGTTGCAGGTCATAGGCGATGCCGCCGGGTGGAGCGACTATCCGCTTTTCCCGGAAGTATTCCGTGCGGCCGGTTACGGCGTTACGTTCGTCACAAACCAGTTTGTGGCAGATGCCGCCGAGTCTATATGCAATTTCAGCGGAGGCTTTTTCATGACCGATCGGGAATTGAGTTCCAGACTCTTTGATGTGCGAAACAGCAACATACATGAGTTTGACGAGGGGTTGCTCGCCGAGTACGACACTTTGCGGCGCCCGTCGGCAAAAGGAAATCTCACCATATTCCACCTCAAAGGGCAGCATGCCGAGTACAGGCGCAAATATCCGCGCGACCGCAAGGTGTTCAAACCCACAGACTACAAGCACCGCAATGTAAACAACCATGCGCGCTGGGTGTTGGCCGACTACGACAACGCCACGCTATATAACGACTCAATACTTGACGCCGTGATAAAGCGGTTTGAAAACCGTGAGGCCGTTGTCGTATATCTGTCCGACCATGGCGAGAGCTGTTTCGGGTTCGACAGGGACAAGTTCGGACGCACGCATTCGGACCGTCCGTCTTACGAGACGGCCTACGAAGAGTACGAAGTGCCGTTCTGGATATGGTGCTCTGAAAAGTATGAGGCCGCTCATCCTGACGTTATGTCGGAGATAAGGGAGGCTGCGGACAAACCGTTTATGACCGACCGGCTCCCTCATCTGCTGATTTATCTCGGCGGAATATCATGTCCTTCATACCGGCCAGATTGCAATCCGTTGAGTGCGGAGTATAATGCCGGCAATCCGAGAATACTTAAAAACACCACCGATTACGATAAACTGAGAAATGATTATGGAAAATAACACATGGCTCAGCCGGGCGGAATGCTCGGCGTTGAGGGGCATTGCCATACTGGCGATAATGCTGCACAACTTCTGCCACTGGCTTGCCATACCGGCAAAAGAGAACGAATATCTATATCGTGTGTCCAATAACGAGGGACTTATCCAAATACTCACCGATCCCGATGCTTTGCTGCCGGTGCATCTGTTTTCGTATTTCGGCCATTACGGCGTGCCGGTATTCCTTTTTCTCAGCGGCTACGGCCTTGTGATGAAGTACGACCATGTGCCCGATTTGCCGGTATTCCGCTTCGTGCGTTACCATTATCTCAAGCTGCTCACGATGCTTTTCGTCGGTTTCGCCGCTTTCACGCTCGTGGATGTTGCCACTCCTCGGCCGTTCCATTACACGGCGGGTGACATTGTCGCCCAGTTGCTGATGTACATAAACCTGCTGCCTTGGCCGTCGCGCAGTATATGGCCTGGACCTTACTGGTTTTTCGGGCTGATGATACAGCTTTACATCGTATATCGGCTTATGATCTATCGGCGCGGCCCTGCGGTCGTTGTAGGCCTTGTGATAGTCTGTTGGCTGTTGCAGGCCGTGTGCGGACCGGAGGACGAGGCGCTGCGTCGTCTGCGTTATAACTGTATAGGCGGCATGCTGCCGTTCTGTGCCGGTGTGTTGCTCGGCCGTTCCCGCAATGCGGTTGTAGTCTCTTCCTTGTGTCGTTGGCAGTGGGCTTTGCTCTGTGCTGCAACCGTGGGTGTGCTTCTTCTGATGTGCTTTAACTTCCATACGTGGCTTTGGGCGCCGCTGACAGCCGTGGCTGCCACGGTGTTTTTCGTCAAGGCGCTGCCTGCCGGTGTGCTGCCGCCCTTGCTTTGGGTGGGCGGTGTGTCGGCGGCCATGTTTGTCACGCACCCCATAGCCCGCAAGATTTTCATCCCCGTGTCTATCCGCGGCGATGTGTATGCGGGACTGTTGCTTTATGTTATAGGTGCCGTGGCCCTGGCATGGCTGTTTGCTAAGGTTATCGGTAAAATCCCGAAGCCGAGACTTTGAAGTCCAAATAAATATCATCCCGATTAGGACAACCTTCCGGGATGATTGACATGTTCTTTCATCTGCGTGTTTATGCGTTATCGGAATATGGAATGACGCGGATCTCACACATGCTTCTCTTTTCCAGTCCACTTCCTTACTCTTCGTGTCAGCGCCTTTGCGACTACCCCGAAGTTTCCGTGCAGTAAGTTCCGTGCAAGTTCCTCGATTGAGTATTGGATTTTTATCCACGGGTGTCCCCATGCGTTGCGCTTGTAGAGCCGTTCCTTGTATTCCACGTCCTCGATGACGTAGCGCGGGTGGCGCAGCGGAAAGTCTGTCTCGTGGCGGCGCATGGTGAATATGCGGCGCAGGCGACGGGGCATGGTGTCGAACGATGCCGAGTAGTGCGTAGAGTCAACGGTCAGTCCCACGTTGTTAATCATGTTCTTCGTGGGCATGACGGCCAGACCCGAGTTGAACAGCATCGTGGCCCAGAAGATAGTCTCGAAGTATTCCTTGCCCGTTTCCGAGTGGTCGCGGAACATGTCAATCATGTCGGGCCTGTACTTGCGCTGCCTTGCCAGTGCGCCAAGCTGCTTCATGGCGTATCGGTCTTTGATGAATGAGTATTCGTTGTCCCATTTTTCGGCCACACGCCGCCACGAGGCCCAGCCCCAGACGGAGAAGACAGAGGTGAAAAAGTAGTCGTAGGGTGTGTCGGGGGTCGTCTCGTCGGTGTTGAACCCCGCAATCATCGTTATCCGCTCATCGTGCTCGTAGCGGTCGAGCATCTCTTTGCAGAACGGGAAAAACGATTGCGACGGCACCACGTCGTCTTCAAGCACGATGCACTTGTCTGCCAGTGAGAACGCCCAACTGTGGGCGATGAAGCCCGAGGGGTCGCACCCGTAGTTGCGCTCCTGATATTTTCTGTGCACCTCGCACTCCCAGTCTATATCCTCGGCAATGGCTCGGCAGGCGGCAATTCCCTCGCAGTCTCTTTCTCCTCTCGCTCCGTCCTGATATAGGAACAGTCGTGACGGCCGTGCTTTTTTCACCTCGTCGAATACGAGGCGGAACGTGTCGGGGCGCGCGAAGAATATCAGCAGCACGGCGACGTCTGTCTTTGCGGGATGTTTCATTGGCGTAATAATATATGTTGTGTATATAAGACACAATATGTTATTGTTTTAATAATAACAAAATTACGAATTTATTGCCATATAACCAAGTTATATTTACAAGATAGATACAATAATGCTATATATTATTGTTGATGATGAGCGCAGCTCCCTTTTTAACTTCAAATTCACCCTCTATCTTTACTTCGTTATATCCTTTTATCGTTGTATTCCCATTTTCGACAATGACAGCTCCCCTTTCTTTTTCCGATGTGACGTTGCTTCCGATGAAAACGTATGTCGCATTGATATTGTTTGTGTTTGTAAATGTCTGATTTTGGATATATAAGACTTCGTTTGCAGCCTTTGGAAAGACATTACGTGTATGTCCGGTAGAATGTGTTATTGAAATGTTTGTAACTTCTTTATTGTGGTTATGGTGTACTTTAATGTAGTTATTCTTCCATGGTGGCTGTGTGCCTTTTTTTATTTGCGATTTTACTTGCGGGCAGATTAAGCACGCCATAATGGCGAGTATTGTTGATAATTTCTTTTTTTTCATGGCCATAATGTTTTTGTTCGTTATCTGTTTAATACCATTTTCCTCGTGTTTACAAGTCTGTCATCCACGATCAGGCTATACATGTATATGCCGGATTGCAACTCGTTTGCGTTTAGTTTTATTGTGGCTTCTCCACGTTCGCCTATCGTTATCTGTCTTATCTGTTTTCCGTTAAGGTCGTAAATGCAAAGTTTGGCATTCTTGACGGAAACGGGAATGAATGTTTTTATGTCTGTCGTATAATCAAATGGATTTGGAGCGTTTTGTCCAAGAGATGCGACAGGACTGTCGTCTGTGTTTTTTATCCCGGTGACAGATTGTCCTCCGTGTGTGTTGTATGCGTGTTTTAGTTCGTCTATTTCTGTTTTCAGTTCTTTTATCGACTGTATAAGTAATGGTATCAATTCCGTGTAATTAATGCCTTTTGTCCCATTCTCATATTCATATACAAGTTCGGGATATACGGATTCTATTTCTTCTGCCAATAAGCCATAGTGCATTTTCGTGATACTTTGTGCCTCAATTTTTGCCGGTTTGCGTGTTGTTGTTATAGTGTCGTCTTTTTCTGCCGTTTGCATTGCCGGTGTTGGATTATAGTATGATATCACATTCAGGTTGGAAATCTTTTTTGAAGTACTCTCGTTTCCGTCGCAGTTGCTGATGGCTTTTGCGGCGTTGATGTTATTGGAAGTTGGGGTAATGAGAGTTCCTGTTAAAGAGCCGTTGACCGAAAGATCACCGGTGACACATACATCTCCGTCGAAATATCCGGCAAAAACACCAGGAATCCTGACTCCTGTTATATTTGAGGTAGTGCCGAATACTCCTGCTCCATGTTGTGCACCCCAAAGACAACCGAGTACTCCGTAGTTATATCCTGTCGTGGCGTTTCCCGCCATGCCGCGTAATCCGATGGAGCGTCCGCTGTTAAGAGCGGTTGAATTCTTTGCGATGCCGTCTATCGCTATATTGAATAATCCGGATTTTAAAGGCGTTTCTGTTTGCAAATCGATGTTGTAATTGCTATATACCGTCCCGTTGCCGATTGATAACTTGGCATTTGCGCTTCCTGTGGTTCTTCCTATGCCTACATTACCGTTGCTATACACGTTTAATTGTGATAGAACGGGACAAGAATAGGCTGCAAATGCCACTAATGATAAAATAAAGTGTTTCATAATTATTCGTATGTTTGTATTATTTAGATAGGGCAAATATACGAAAAGACAAACAATTTTTGACGAAAAGAATTACTTTTTTCTGTAATTTGATAGTTCTTTTATAAAGAAGAAAGTGCAGGCACACATCTGATAGATAAGTACCTGTGATAATCTTGTTGTCGTATGTTTTGTTTTTGCTTGTTTTGTTGGTCTCATTTAAAAATCTATCGTAATCTGATTGTAATTGTTTTATATATAAAAATAATTCTATTATCTTTGCCGCGGATAATCAATTATTCCGTATCTGATTGATACACAAATAGCGAATGCTATGATAGAAAGTTGTTGGTAACGATTTGGCGACTTTGGGGTTGCACCAATCTTCTGCATTATACTTTGTCAAACAACTCTGATACAAAAGTAGCCAAATTCCTTGATTGAACAAAGAGTTTGGCTACAATTTAAGTTATATCCCCTTTTATAGTTATAAATAGTCATAATTAGTCGTATTTCAGTCATAATTTTGGATTACGACTTCAAGAACCAAGTTCGACCTTCAGGAACGATTAATCCGTTTTCTTTCATCTCTGAAAGAATGTTGCCCAACATTCGCTCTTGTTGCTCATGTGTCTTATTTTGCGGCAATACTTCTTTCAAATAATCGAATATGGCATCACGCTTTGCTCCTGTAGTACCTGCGTTTTGCAAATACTGCAAAATCATTTGTTGAATTTTAGATTTGTCAAGACCTTTGTTACGTGTATATTCAGGTAATTGGTGTGTCTTCTTTGCTACATCAAGCGAAATACGATACTCGGAACTATCTCCTTCTAACAAGCCTCTTTCCAATAGCGTCACTACATTGTCCTCCGAAATACGATGCCCTTTTTGTACGGCATCCAACAATATACAATCTTCCAAAGTCAAAGTGTCATTTTCCTTTAAGAGTTTGGTATATTTCTCATTGATGGAATTACCATATATTTTTACACCTACCTCCTTGTTCGTTGCATCTATCTCATAATCGGGCATAGGGAAATGACGTCGCCACTGTTCATTGAACATCTTCTTGATTCCTCTACTTACAGTATCAATCATGTTGAAGTTCACCATTGCCCGGCAAAGGCATTCATTTCTGAAATGGCGTTGTGGTCCTTTGGTTGCCAATGCTTTTTGCAAAGTACCAGGAATGAAGCTACCTCCGTTTTCATAATACAGATAGCCCGGATTTTCCACAAAATTGATACGTTGTTGCAGGGTGTAATCTTGATGCGCTATAGCATTGTGAAGTGCCTCGCGAATCGTATAATCATCGTATTGCTTCATCGTATCAGGGAACAATGTTCCTCCGGGTAATTCTCTCATTGTCAGATTTCGGATTTTACCCAGAATCTGATCTACGGTCAAAATGAACGGAACTGTAAAATGTTCGTAATCTACAACCTCTTGATGTTCATCACGTAATGTCCAAGTTACCTCTGCCACAGCAGGGCGAAGTTTAAAAACAGACACAGGCTTACCCAGAAGAATAATAGCAGCACGTGTCAATTTACCATCAATCATGATACCACTATTGCAAAGCAATTCTTCCACAGACCATGCATCAATTTCTTCTGACGGGATTTTAGAAGCATGAACCTTTTTGAACATTACACGCGCCTTGGCAATAGCTAATTCGTCCAAGTCCGCCAATGTAGCATTGGGAACAATCTCGGCAGACCAATCCTTAGCTTCAAATATAGGTTCTTCAAGAATCGCTGCAAGTCTTTCTTGAGTCATTTCTACCAATGAGTCTTCAACACGTTGCCATGCCTTTTTATGGGCATACACAGGACGTCGAGGCAAATGTTTAGGGATATGAATCACCCAAACTGTTTTCTGCGTATCCTCTGTTGTGTATTCATTGATACTCAAACCTTCTGATGAAAGGTTTGTGCAATGTTCTATCAACTTCCAAACAGCAGACTGGGCATTTAGATTGAACTTCGTAAGGTCTGTTCCCACTACCTCTAAAGTCTTGTCTTGCGCACCAATCACAAGATGCCCACCTTCCATATTGGCAATGGCAGACACATAAGAGATGACATCATTCTTTTCGTCTCCGGCAAAGGAGTTTTTCAAATTCTTCATCTCTTTCCATTCACAGCAGGCATTTTCCTGTGGGAACTCGCGAAGTAAATATTGTTGAAGTTCTTTTGAAGTCATAATTCTATTTTAAAAATTCCTTGTACTCAGTTCTTAATTTCTGTCCAATCTCTGCAATTATGAACACTTGGTTGTCTATGGCATCTGCTAACATATGAGAGGCTTTTACTCTTTGCTCATGCAATGCAGCACATAGTTGTTCTGCAAATTCAGACGGTTCAACGGTTGCTATTTTATGCCCAATTTCAGCAACAAGAGTAAGCAGCTTATTTATACATTCCATGGATTCTCTTCCATGATATTTCTTTTCAATGTCAGAAAAATCATAGTACAAGTAAATTGAATTCAACCGGCTTTCTGTTTCTTGAAATAGTTTGTTGGATTTCATACAAGCCACTTGTATCTTTTGCACTGTGATAAGGTTACAATCTTTGTCATACTCTTTTAAAGCAGTTTGAAGCATATAATACATGTCAAGAGTTTCTTGATACCACGACATAGCCTTTTCAACTACTTCCAACTTGCGTTGAAACACCAAAGAGCGCAATTCTCGTTTATGTTTAATTCTTTCTGAGATTGCATTAATGATGGCTTGTATTACTATTGTAACTAATGAACCTATTAAACCAGCTGTAATATATTGTTCCATAATAAGCTATTTTTAATATTGACAGTTAATTTCAATATGTGGATTATCCCAATTAGAATAGTTTTAATTGTTTCTCTTCATCTTCTCTAATTTGTCTCTTACGCTTACCTTCTGGCGTTTCAACAGGTTTATCATTTTCAAAATAATGATTAACCAATAAAACTTCATAGCCAGATATACGCACCTCTCCCTCTGCATTTATTTTTTTATGCGTTATCAAATGACAATTGATAGAGGAACCATTTTTGAATAAAACCTTACCAGTCTGAACCAATGTTTTGAACTCGTTTGACTTCATTGTAAACGAAATCACTTCACCATTGTATATACCTGTCCATTTGTATTTCCCTTTTTTCAATACAGGAGATACAATCTCAATTATAGCATTTTCATCATTATCAGGTTCTATTTCATCAGATGTCATTATATAATTAGGGAAATCCACCTTGTTTATTTCCTTTTGGAAATATGAGTTAGATTTATAACCATCTGTAATAGAAACGGTAACTTTCTCTATTTTATTACAAGCACTTATGGTTTCATAATAATTGGAGCGTTTTTTCTTTACTACATTTTCGTCAATACTACGACTTAACCGCGCTGTTTCTGCTTCTATTTTAGCTATATCATATTTAAGTTCAGCTATTTTTTTCTGTTCCTTAAGTTGTTTTACTTCCTCACTCTCAAACACAGATTGAATCGCCATTCGAGTCAATTCTTCCAAGGTTGTAGTAAGAGGTGTGCCAAGAACATTTGTTATAAGAAAAAGTGCCACACCAACTTTAAGGGCGTTTTTATCATTAGACTTGAATTTAAACCAACTTCGCAAACCGCCTTCACCAAGCGGTTCTGTTTCTATTTCAACATCGACTTTTAGCTTCTGAGAAATTTCTTTGGCAATACCAAGAAATTCGTATTCGCACTTGTTGAATACGATTGCATTCATTGTATGACTATTGTCATTAAACCAATAATGCAGTTCGATTGTGTTTCCCCTTAAAATAGACATATCAGTCATAGTTATTCTAATAATTACTTATCACCTCTTTTGTCGCAGCAATCCTCTTATCTGCATATTCAGCAACACTCTTCAATGTTAATTTCTTTATAGCATTGATAAATGTCTCCATAAAATCAAAGTCTATTCTATTTCCCTTTGTAGGAAGTAGAACATACTTGTTTTTTACCACATTCCAACCACCTAACTTGTTTTTATAGGAATATATAGGCAAGTCTGTAAACTTATTGATGCACATAACCATAAACAGATATTGGTTTTGTGTTACGTGCGTAGATTTGTCTTTCCATCGAATAGCATAAGCATCGGACAGAACGGTAAACTCTTTCGATTGGAAATAAGCTCGATAGACATCGCTATTAGACGGGATACTAATAACATCTTTCAGTATTGTAGCACCATCCTTTGGAGCATAATAATTTAGACCTTGATTCTTGAAACTTGACGTTAAACAAGGTAGGACGAAATTATCAGTAGCTTTTTCCGGAAGTTCCTTAGCTTTATACGGCAATTTAATGGTAGAAATCTTTTCAAATAGTTCTTCCATTTTAAATTCACGCCATTGCACATTTTTCGCTTCAATTACAGCCAATGAATCCTGCTCTTCTTTTGTTAATTCATAATTATTAAACCCTGTAACCTTTAAGTACGCTTCCAGCTCCTTTATACGCTCCGCTTCCAGCTCCGCTATAAAGGAGCTGATAAAATCAAAGTTGATTTCACCATCCACTGTTATTGGAAGTTGTATAGTTTGCTGTTTTAAAATTTCCTCGCTAAAACTTGATTGTCCCCAAGCAAAAGTACTAAATGCTTTAGTTATAGCAGTTGAAAAAAAGAGCGCATTACTTCGATTAAACCGATTGTCCTTTGCTTTTAGCACTTTTATCTTGTCGCCTGTAAAGTAAGGCTGCTTTTGATAAAAAGCAGTTGCTGTATCTTGTCCGAACGAAATAGTATTTTCATCATTAAGATACACAATATCTTCTTCAATGAATCCTCTTTGACCATTATTTTGAGCAGTTCGGACAATATATGGATATTTACCCGAACTTAAAATATGAACCTTATTTGCGTCAAATCGTTTTTGATATGACTGTACAATAAATACGTCTTTTAATTTAAACTCTCCCCACTTAACTTCTAAAAGTTTTTTGTCAAGTGGGGAATCTATTTTCCCAAGCAATCCTCCCCAAATTCTTGTGTCTTAATAAGATTTGATACTTCCCATGAAAGATAATCAGCGATCGTTTTCTTGAAATCTGTTAAAGTAGGTCTTGAATCCATTGGTGTAGATTGATTCCAGTCAGCCCCATTCTTAGGATCTATAGTTCCCTCATAATATTCTTTGTCGGTAAAATAGTGCAACTTATTTTTACCAAAGCGAACAAGGTTTACTATTTCTTCATAACGTTCTTTGGCATTGTCAGTATCTCTCAAGTTGCAACTCGCTTTTTTGCGATTAGAACGAGTATACCCGTCATTAGAGAAATCAATAAACTTCACTATATCGTCTTTCTTGTGTGCTTCATTTACCCTAAATACATATATATGAGTTTGCACACTTGCCTTACCTATAAATAGGTCGATAGGCATTTTGATACTTGCCAATAAGGTATGCTTCTTTAATATGCGTTTGTTATATTCAATCGCATTTCCTGAACCGGCTGAGTTTTGAATAATGATGGCAGCATATCCTCTATTCATCATTCCTAAAGCCTTTTCAACGAAATTCATACCATTACCCGCAGCCGAATAAGGCGGATTAAGTACAAAAGCATTCGCCGGAAAGTTTTCATCTGTTTTGCCAAAGCCATATTTACCATCAAAATCTGTCAATGAATCCTTATTGAGAATGTTGGAACTACCATCTCCCATAAGAATCATGTTAAGAATAGCAAGCATATATACACTTGGTAATAATTCGATGCCGAGAAGTTGTTCGGCCTTAATTTCAGCTTGTTTTTTTGCCAATTCTTCGGGAGAGTTGATACTGTTTTTAGCGTCAATAAGCATCTCATTCATAGCAGCTACCAACAGACCTGCTGAACCTGTGGCAAAATCCCAAACATAAGAATCTTTATCTACACGAGCCAATTTAACCAATAGCGTGGCAACATATGAAGGTGTCAGAACAACATCGTTGAGTTTATCTTGTGAGAATCCAAGCCATCCATACATTTCATTGAATAATTTACCTGTAAAATCGGTAGTTAATCCAATTTTATAATAAATGCCTAAGTCATCCACAATTTTCACAAACACTCGTTTTAACTGACTTTCTCCATTTTCTGCTTTGTTAATATTTTCAGAGGTAAGAGTATTTTGCAATGTGCGAATAATCAAGTCTTTTTTAGCTTGAGGCAACTGTTTCTCTTTAAGAAAAGCTTTGATTTTACGAAGTATAACATCTCCATCTGTATTGCCTTCCTCTTCCAAAGACCTTAGTTCTTCTTTCTCAAGAGGTGCAACTTTACCAGGAATACCCAATGTTGCAATGATAGACGCTGCAACCAAATATACTCGGTCATTTTCACCGAGTCCTTTTTCATGTTGATAAATATCGTTGTTTAATTTGGTCAGGCTTGCCGTAATTTCTTGCTCTCTCTTTTCTTTAAGTTTATCCAATTCTTCTTGGGTTAAACTCAATGCTTCTACTTGTTCAATAAATGAATCAAAATTTTTAGGAGCTAAAAATGAAAAATCAGTAAACTCACCGACTTTCTGCCCTGCGCCTAAATTCTTTTTTGACACATAATAAACTCCTATTTGATGCTGGATTTTTCCAAATTCGTCTTTATATCCAGTCATACCGATTGCTATAATGTCGGTATAACTTGTATGGTGAAGCAATGCGTTGGCATAATGCACAGCACCATTGACAGCATAAGAATTAATATGTTTGAAGTTTGGCTCGTTCTTAGTCGTTTTATTTTCAACTTGATTAGATGAGTCAAGTTTAACCAATTTATCCTTGTAACCTTTGTATTCTATCAAAATAGGATAATAGTTAAGCTTACTATCTTTAAGCAATAATTTGGCATCAGGACGGTTTGCACCATTACCTCCATTTTTAGAAAAGTAGTCATGCAATGCCTTGTCTATCTCTGTATTCAGAGATTCTTGTTCCAATTTATAATCCAACTTATAGGATTTTAACCAACCATTCGCAAGGTCTGCAATGTTAGGCTCTATTGATTGAACTTTCTTCTTAGCCATATTATTATCTTACATTATTTATCAAATATTGAACATCAACCTCCAATAAGGTTGCAATCTTTATTAATGTAGCCAAATCTGGTTGTGCCACATTGGAACACCATTTTGATACGGTTGACGGATTTTTACCTAATTGCTCTGCCAACCATTTGCCTGTTTTCTTCTTTTCTACAAGCACTATTTTAAGACGATTTATATCCTCCATTATAATCAATCTATTGAATCTAACGCAAAGGTATTTATTTTAATGAGAACAAAAGAATATTTGCCAAAGAAAATTTCATTAGCCCTTAATTCTCCAGACTTCGGAGGGAGAAGTTCGCGGAATGAGGCAAGGTTTTCGGATGTAACACGAAACGTTTTGAGTAACTCAAAACATACCTTGCCATGTTCCTGCGAACATTAAGTTTGCAGCGGCTCAATTCATTTGGAGCGGCTGAAAACATACCTTGCTGTGTTCAAAAGAATACAAGCCTATAGTTTCAATTCATGGTTTGTAAACGGAGGGATTGCCATAGCATCGGCAAGCAATATGGCAGTTTGCCAAGTTTGCGGGTAATAAGGCTGTATGGCTCGCAAGCCGACCTGCCGTAAAGCCCGCAGGTCTGCAAGCCGG
Source organism: Prevotella sp. PTAC (assembly GCF_013166535.1). Classification (NCBI taxonomy): domain Bacteria; kingdom Pseudomonadati; phylum Bacteroidota; class Bacteroidia; order Bacteroidales; family Prevotellaceae; genus Prevotella; species Prevotella sp. PTAC. Next base: position 118,145 of record NZ_JABKKK010000012.1, on the reverse strand, counting down.
CATGTAGGTCGGTCTGTTAGAAATACCATATTGCTGATTTTTGTTTCTTTGCGTTACCGCGAAGAAATACTGCACTCGCTATGAAATATCAAAGCAAGCTTTGTATATCTCGCTCGTTTGCTGTTTCTTTGAAGGAGGGATTCTCCCTCTCAAATGCAAAAAACGGATAGCGGAGCAATCCATGCTCTGCCATCCGTCTGAATTTCCTGTTTCCCATCGGTCGGTCATCTCCTCTATGGGTACTTTATGTGTGCGGACTTGAAAGATGCAAGTTTTTTCGGATCAATACTCTCGAAGTATGAGAGGAAGATTGTTCCGAAAACGGCTTGACGCTTGAACTTGCAAATTTCAGATAATGTTCGCAACATATCTTTGTAGCCATATAGGAATGAACGCATGATGGGAATTTACCAAAAGGTATGTATGAATAAAATTCTCAATTATGCCTATACCTGTTTTCATTCATACATTCACGCGTACGCACATTCATAAATACGATATCATTTCTCGGATTGGTCGTGAGTTTGTTTATAACATACTCTCGCATCTTGTATGCCCCCAATGTATCCAACCGAAAAGACAAAGCGACAATAAACGGCGGTGAGTAAACATCGATATTATTGCCATTGGATAGTTTGATACACTTTTGTGCTTCGTATTCGTTTAAGATACCGTTTTTGTATATGGCTTTGATGTTGGCTTTCAAAGTAGGGTATGTGATACCAAACAGCTCTATCAATTCGTTTGTACTCATCAAAATGTTGTCAGAGTTATTAGGAAAATGGATTTTACCGTATTCGTCCATTGTTATGATGTTTCTTTCTTGTTTCATCGTTTCTTGGTTTTAGAGGTTATTAAATGGCTTGACAAATAAAACTCTCCATAGATTCTAATTGCTTGGATAGATTCTCAATATCATTGCTTACCTTCTCGGCTGTAATTTTGGCATAGATTTGAGTGCTTCGTATACTTGTATGCCCCATCAGTTTGGATAGTGTTTCAATAGGCACTCCATTGGATAAACAAATGGTCGTGGCGTATGAATGCCTGCTTTGATGCCAACAGACGTTTTTTGGAATTCCGCATAACTTAGCCACAACTTTTATTCCATGTCGGCAATTGGCATAACATGGTACAGGCAATAATTTTTTGCCTTCTGCCATACCTTGATACTTTTCGATGATATGTTTGGCAGTATCAAGCAGTCGGATATTGGTCTCTGTTCCAGTCTTTTGCCTGTTGGTCTTAATCCATAAATGCCCATCGAATGATGTCTGCAAATTATCGGTTGTGAGATTATACATATCCCTCCAACTCAATCCGCTGAAACAACAGAAAATGAAAAGGTCTCGAATCAGTTCGTAACTCTTTTTCTTGAATGTTCCGTTGATTAGCATCGTTATCTCTTCTTTGGTCAGAAAACCTCTTTTGGTCTCCTCCTTTGTGATGCGATAAGCATAAAACGGGTCACGTTGCAACCATCCGTTGTTGATGGCGGTGTATATAATACTGCGGAACGGCATCATATACGACCATACGGTATTGGTACAATGATTCTTCTCGGTGCGAAGGAATAACTCAAAGTCTGTGATGAATGCCGTGGATAGTTCACGCAAGGCAATATCGCTTACCTTATAGCGATGTTTGATGAATTCCTCCAAATGGTTGTAAACGGTACAATACTTCCAGTAACTGCGTTGGCTTTTCATCTTGCCCACTTGTTTGGCATAATCCTCATTGTGCTGTCGGAATACGGCAAGCAGGGTCTTATGGTTCTGTCCCATACCCAAGAATGCGTTTCTTACTTTCTCGGCTGACACATAACCGTCTCTGTCCATAATCTCCTGATAAGCCTTGTTGATGCTAACTCGGATTTTATCCAACATTCGGTTGGCTTCCTGTGCCACAACACTTCTTCCCGACATTCTGCCGAGATTGACATTCCATAACTTTTCCTCCACGTCCAATTTGCAACTGAACTGAGAAATCTTGCCGTTCACTGTGATACGGCACATCACAGGCACAAGCCCGTTCTTCTTCGGGGCATTGCGTTTGAGATAGAATAATACTCTGAAAGTGCTTCTGCTCATAACTCTACTTTTTTTGATTGCAAAATTATTTCTGGTAGAGTTGAGTGACGGTAAGCAAAACACAGCGTATCGGTGCAAAAGAATCTGCCGAAGCGAAATCGTAACGAAGATATGAGAAACTTCCCTATATTTGCATCCTAAATCGTCATACTGACATCGTTTCTCAATCTGTTAAGGCAATCAAACAAACCTGTTGAAATCAAGAATCAAAGTAACGGTATAGTAACGAAACTCCGGCATTTCTTGGCTTTTCGTTGGCTTTTGATGGCACAGCAACATCTTGTCAAACACCAGTAAATCACTAACAGACAACATTCTTACCTCATTTCGCATTCACTTTCGTTTCTTTGTTGTATCTTTGCCCTGGATATATAAATAAAATGATGTTGAAAAGTAGTTTGTTGCTCGTTCCAGCGGGAGGGCTGGCCAATAGGATGCGTGCCATTGTCTCGGCATACAGCCTCTGCGAGAAAGTGGGGGGGCGGATGACGGTCGTTTGGTTCCGTGACTGGGCGTTGAATGCCGCTTTCACCGATATATTCGAGCCGGTAGACGGCTCCATTTTTTCGCTGCGTGAGGCCCGCCCGCTCGATTATCTCATCAACGACAGACCGCGAAAGCGTAATTTCTGGATACCGAAATTACCGCAACGGATAGTTTATCAAGACAGAATATACGAGCAGACGGTGACACCCCGCAAGCGGGCGGGGTTCGACTTCGAGTCTTGGCTTGTCGGGAAGAAGTGCTACATGAGTTGTTATCAGGAGTTCGGCACGTTCTCCAACAGCCTTTACGGGAAAATATTCCGTCCCGTGCGCAGCGTCATGGAGGCGGTGGAGAGCAATGAGCGGCGGTTCGGCGAGCGTGCGATAGGCATGCACATAAGGCGCACCGACAGTGCCGAGTCGATAGAGAAGAGCCCCACGAGCCTGTTTGTAGATGCGGCGAGAGACGAGCTCAGGCGTTTCCCCGCTACGATGATATACCTCGCCACGGATAGCGACGACGTGAAAAGTGAGATGCGCGAGGCTCTCGGTGACCGGCTGATAACATCCGAACGTCCCGCGAGCCGTGACAGTGTGGCCGGCATCAGAGACGGGCTTACGGATATGTACACCCTCTCACGCACCGCCGTGATATACGGCTCGGCCGGCAGCAGCTTCTCTGTCATGGCCTCGTCGATAGGAGGAAATGAATTGAGAATATTGGAATTATAATAATTAATACCTGTCCTCTCGCTTATTGGCGTACAGGACAGGTATTAATGTATATCTCTTTTAAAAGCGTTTTATTTCTACTTCTTCGTCAAATCCTTACTTATCATATATAAACCGTTTCCTCCTCATCTCATTATTATATCCTCCTTGTATCCTTAGGTATTGTCCTTTAACTTCCCGCAGGCGGCAGCCTGCGATAACTTCCTTAACTTCTTTAACTTCCCAAAGTATCTTCTTTACCTTTCCCTAATATCTTCTTTAACTTCCACAACCATCTTCTTTACCTTTCAAAAACTACTTCTCTTTTATCAGTTCGGACATTATGAATACCGAGTGAATCACCCGTTTGTCCTCGGGCGGTATCTCCATGTAGTTCTTGTAGAGGTCGGTGAGATATGCGTCGGGGTTTGCCGGGGCGGGAAACTCCTTGCCTTCAAACTCTATTTTGCCGAGGGGGAAGATGCTGTCGGTGCGGTGCATGATGCCATAACCGTTGTTGTTGAGCGTGTTCGACATATATTCGCCGCGGCTTCTGAACAGGCAGAGCAACGCCCAGACGGTGCGGCAGAGCGCGAATTTGGCATTGAAATAGAAGAATTCCGCCACCGCCCGTATCGAGTATCGGTGGGGTTTGGCCAGTATTGCCTTGCTTCTCGAAATGCCGCGGGTGAGGAAACGCACCGTCTTCCGTGGCAGGGTGGGGTATGGTATGAACGGGAATATGTCCACATATACACCCTTCTGATACGTGGCGGCGAAGTTATCGCCTCCCTCCACGTAGAAAGAGTTGAGGTCTCTCACCTTTATTATCGGTTCCTTGGTGTCCGGCTCCGTCTCCCTTGTCTGCAACATGAGCCCCTCTCCGAGTTCCTTCGGTGCCACTTCACAGAATCGTTTCACGTCTTCAAGCCGCATGGCGATGTCTATATCGTCGTCCCACGGGATGAAACCGCCGTGGCGCACCGCCCCGAGCAGCGACCCGCCGTCGAGCCAATACTCTATTCCATGTCTGCGGCAGATGCCGTCTATCACTTCGAGAATGCCCAGCTGTTTGAGCTGGCACTTCCTCAGTTGGTCCTTTTTGAACTCTTCCAGATATTTGTTTTGCATGTTGTTATTTTTTAGGAGTTGAGTAGTAAGTAGTAAGGAGATGAGGAGAAAGGAGTAAGGAGTTGGGAAGCGGGTTGTTATTGCCGAGGAGATGATAATGTTTCCTCTTCCCTCTACTATTTACTACTTATCTCCTTACTCCTTTCTCCTCATCTCCTCAAATTCTCATTCCTCCTCATTTCCTTTTCTTCTCACGTCTATCACCAGTCCCGTATAGTCGGAAGCGAGTGCCCGCAGGGTGGCTTCGGCTACTTTGTCGGCCGCCAGTAGCGAGTCTTCCGGCTCGTTGCCGAAGTTTTTCACGCGCATCGGAGTCTTGGTGCGCTCGGGGTTTATGCAGTTGATTTTAATCCCGTCGCATTCCCATTCCTGCGCTATCGCCTGCACGAAGTTCACTATCGCCGCCTTGGTAGACGAGTAAATGCTGTAAAACGCGCGGCCCCTTGTGTACGAACTCGATGTGAAGAATATCAGTTTCCCTTTCGTTTCTTTGAGATAAGGATATGCCGCCACGGCCACGTTCACCGTTCCCGTATAGTTCGTGGCTATCGCCGTGCTTATCGTTTCCTCGCTCATTGCCGCCAACGGTTCCTTGTTCAGCACGCCGGCGGTATTCACCACGTAGTCGATGCGCCCCTCTTGGGCCGCCACTTTGCGCAGAGCCGCTTCCACGTCGCTGCGCCGTCCCACGTCGCTGCCTGTCTCGCTGCGCGAGAAACTGTATACCGTAGTGCCTTTTTCACGCAGCATACGCACCGTGTCGGCGCCTATCCCGTAGCTTCCTCCGAATACCACCGCCACCCGGCCGGCGAAGTCGATGGCGCCAAGCTCGGTGTTCACCGGCTCACTGTTGCGCAGTTGGAAGAACTTGTCGAGCATGTAAGTGTCTTCCTTGTATGTCAGTTTCATGTTCGTCTCCTCGCCCCTCACCACATATACATGTGTTTCCGGCAGGTATTTGCGCACCACGCCACAATCGTCAGTGGCCCGGAAATCGGGGTCGGTGAGCGCTTTTTCGTATGCACGGCGTATCGTGTCGATGGTGAATGCCTGCGGTGTCTGTCCTCGGCGAAGTCTCGAACGGTTGGGAATGGAACATATAAAGTCTCCCTCCACCTCTATTATCGTGTCGGCCGATGGCACGGCCACGTCGATGGCCGTGTGGATGCCGAGTGCGTCTATCACGTCGTCGAGCACCCGCTGGCTGAGCAGCGGCCGCACGGCATCGTGGAAAATGAGGTTCACATCCTCATCCGCATAGGCCTTAATGGCCGCCAGACTCGAGTCGTAACGTTCCTTGCCGCCTTTGAGTATGCGCTTCACCTTGCGCCAACCGTTGCGCAGGGTGATGTTCTCGAATTCGGAAATGAAGTATTGGTTTGATACAATCGCAATCTCGTCGATGCGCGGATTGCGCTCGAACACGTCCACTGTATGCTCTACGACCATCTTGCCCGCCACCTTGAAGAACTGTTTGGGTGTCGAAAGGCCAAGCCGCTTGCCCACGCCTCCGGCCAGTATCACGGCAATGTTTCTTTTCATATACGGTGTGTTTTGTTTCTTTTTGCGGTGCGGCGCCGCTATCGCAATGTATTGATGCTGTTTCCGCTTTGTAGCGCAAAATTACTATTAATCAGCCGATAAACAAAGAAAAACATTCTTTTTGTCCGCTAAATGGACTATAATTATTAATTTTGCGGCGTGAAAAGAGGCTCCGGCCTCTGCCTTGAAAGTAAACGGATATGCAGATGAAGACATTATTTATATGCGTGACGGTGGTCGTGGCGATGATGCTTTGCGGCTGCACGGCGGTGGAGAAAAAGAACAACGGTGGCACGGCGGGCGCTTCGGTGCCCGCCGACTCGGCGGCGGTGGTCGTGCCCCGGTATGCCAAGGGCTTTTCAGTTAAGTGCCTGGAAAACGGCGTTCGTCTCGTCGACGTGGCCGACCCGCAGAAAAGCGGCAAGAAAGCGAAGACCTATCATTTCGCTCTCGTTCCACGGGGAATCAAGGCCGATGTGCCCGAAGGGTACACCGGGGTCGCCGTACCTATACGCTCGGCAATCTGCATGACGTCGCTCCAACTGTCGAATTTCACCGCTTTGGGCGCCCACGACTTCGTGAGCGGACTGACGGGAACTAAAAATCTCTATAATGCCGACATCCTGAAGCGTGTCCGTGATGGCCGCATCGTGAAGATAGGGACGGAAGGTAACTTCGATGCCGAGGTGGTGATGGCCGCCAATCCCGACGTGATATTCATCTCTCCGTTCAAGCGTGGCGGCTATGATGCCGTCAAGGAGACGGGCGTCACCCTTGTGCCGCATCTCGGTTATAAGGAGCTTGACCCGCTGGGGCAGGCCGAGTGGATCAAGTTCATCGCCATGTTCATAGGCCGTGAGGCGGAAGCGAACACCGTGTTCGACGGCATCGCCCGCCGTTATGCCGAGGTGAAGGCCATTGCCGCCGGGGCGAAACATCGTCCGACGGTGTTCAGCGGCGAGATGCACGGCGGCAACTGGTATGCCGTGGGCGGCCGAAGCTACCTGGCGCAGATATTCCGCGATGCGGGCGCCGACTACATATTGCGCGACGATGACAATACCGGCGGCATACCGATAGAGTTCGAGAAGATGTACGCCTTGGCCGCCGAGGCCGATTACTGGCGTATTCTCAACAGTTTTCCGGGCGACTTCTCCTATGAGGCATTGCGCTCGTCGGAGCCGAGGAATGCCGACTTCAAGGCGTTCCGTGAGCGCAGGGTGATATACTGTAACATGCGGCGCACGCCATATTACGAGATAACGCCCGTGCAGCCCGACGTGGTGCTGAAAGACCTTGTGGCCGTATTTCATCCCGAACTGATGCCGAAAGACTATAAACCTACCTTCTACAGACTCCTCAGATGACAATGCGCCGCCCGTTGCCGCTCACCATTATGCTCACCGCCGTGATAGCGTTGCTTTTTCTTGTCAACGTGTTCATCGGTACCATACGAATACCCATGGCCGATATATGCCGCATACTGGTCGGTGACGACGGCGTGTCGGAGATATGGAGAAACATCATTGTCAAGTCGCGCGTGCCGCAGGCGCTCACCGCCATAGCCGCGGGGGCGGGTCTTTCGGTTGCCGGATTGCAGATGCAGACCGTTTTCCGCAATCCTCTTGCCGGACCGTCGGTGCTCGGTATCAGCAGCGGCGCCAGTCTCGGCGTGGCCTTTGTGGTGTTGCTCTCCGGCTCATTGGGCGGTGTGGCTCTCAGCCGCATGGGCTATATCGGCGACGTGGCCATGTCGGTGGCCGCCATTGTCGGATCGCTTGCCGTGATGTCCCTTATCCTTTATGTCGCGCAGAAGGTCAGGGGCAACGTCACCCTGCTTATCATCGGCGTGATGATCGGCTATCTCGCAAACGCGATTATCGGCGTGATGAAGTTTTTCAGCGCCGAAGAGGATGTCAAGGCATACGTGGTCTGGGGGCTTGGCAGTTTCGCCCGTGTGTCCGGCGATGCCATGATGCTCTTCATCGTGCTTATGGCCGTTCTCCTGCCGCCCGCTTTCCTGCTCGTGAAGACCATGAACCTGCTGTTGCTCGGCGACGACTATGCCCGTAATCTCGGTCTTGACGTGCGCCGTGCCCGCATGAGGGTGATCGTCAGTTCGGGCGTGCTTGTGGCCATCGTCACGGCCTATTGCGGTCCGGTCATGTTCATCGGCCTGGCCGTTCCGCATCTCTGCCGTGCAATATTCCGTACTTCCGACCACCGTATACTCATGCCGGGCACCATGCTTACCGGCGCCGCTCTTGCCCTGCTCTGCAACCTGATAGCCCGCATTCCCGGCTTCGAGGGTGCTCTTCCGGTAAACTCTGTCACCGCTTTGGTCGGCGCGCCTGTCGTGGCTTTCATCCTTTTCAAGCGCAGGGGATGACGGGGAGTGCGGCATACGGAGGCTTGCCGGACATTTCCAATCAGACATTTTATTGTAATTATATTTACAAAACGCCTTTCATGTTTCGCTTGTTTTGAAATTAATAATCCGGCGGTCGGAAATACGCCGGTTATGGACGGTTTTATTCAACCGTTTGTGTGTCAGCGTGATACGCCCGTTGTTTCTGCTCTCCGGTCAAGACAGGCTTCACTTGCCATTCTGATTTTTTCCATTTAGCGTCCCGTTACCTCGCAACGGGATGCTAAATGGAAGACAACGAGCCGCTAAACGGATCGCGATTACCTGCCAAACGGCTCCCAACGGGCATCCCGTTGCGGAAAATCGGTAAAATTATCATTTGGCAAGAAGTGTTCTATCACGTTGTGTATCGTGTTGCATATAGAGTCGTTTTTCTGGAACGAGAAAAATGAAAGGCGTTTTTTTATGATAATATGTTTACATGCTGACGTGTGCCCGAAGACTTGCCGTGCATCATATCGGACTGTAAAAAATAAAAAAACGCCGTTAAAATTTGCTCGTTCCGATATTAAACTATAACTTTGCAAACGGAAAACAGGCAATCATGCGGCCGATGTCGCTTGATGAAAGGGAATCCGAGTGAAAGACCGGAGCTGTTCCTGCAGCTGTAATCCCCGTTTTAACTACGGTCTGCCCGTATAACGCCACTGCTTCGTATGCGAAGCGGGAAGGCAGGGCAGACAGGGGAAAGCCAGAATACCTGCCGTTTATCCGTGTGAGAAAAAGCATGCCGCTTCCAGGATTTGAAGCTGCGCTGAAAGCAAATACTTTCGTGGGCATATAGTATCGGTGATGCCGTTATTCTGTGAGCGTGCTTGGGATATGGGAAACAGGCTTTCCCCAATATCCCGTAAAACGATAAACCAAAACCCGCATGAGCAACAAATACATATTGACAGCCGCCGTATTAGGCATCGCGGTGACAGCCGGAGCGCAGCAAACGCTCAGGGGAGACAGTATCGCCGAGGTGGTGGTGACGGGAACGGGCACGCAGCATCTGCTGAAAAACGCTCCGGTGCAGACAGAAGTGATAAACAGGAAGATGCTCGCCGGATATGCCGGTCGAAGCCTGGAGGACATTCTCTCCGGACTGGCGTCATCGTTCTCCTTCAACGAGAGCGACATGGGCAGCGGTATGCAGATGAACGGACTGGGCAACAGCTATATACTGATACTCGTGGACGGGAAACGCATTCACGGCGATGTGGGCGGCGAGAACGACCTGAGTCTCATCGACCCGCACAACATCGACCGTATAGAGATTGTCAAGGGGGCGTCGTCGGCACTATATGGCAGCGACGCGATAGCGGGCGTGATAAATATAATCACACGCAGGCACGACAGCGGACTGCTGATAGAGAACACCACCAGAGCCGGCAGCTACGGAGACATCAGGCAGCACAACGGCCTCGCCGTGAGGCTTGGCAAGGTGAGCTCGTACACCAATTTCCAACTTCAACACAGCGACGGATGGCAGAACACGTCGGTCGAAGACCCGGCGCAGACCGAGTTCCTCATCACCGACTCGCGAAACAAGACCGTGAACCGGCACACCAATTGGCAGATTGCCGAGCGGCTGACGTGGAACCCGACGCCGAAGCTCGAACTGTATGCCGACGGGACGGTATACTGGAAGCGCATCTACCGCCCGAGCGGCAAGTATGCGTCGTGCGACGTGAAGACTTACGATCTTCAATATGACAACGGCTCGCTGGCTGCGGGAGGAAAACTTAAACTCAGGGACGATGATTTCATCCGGTTTGATGTAGACTGGAACAGACATGCGTACTATCATTATTTTACCGCCGTGACGCTGACAGACGGTATTGTAGACGGCGCGATCAGGAACGATGTGCCCTATTTCCCCGGACAGAAGCAGGTGCAGAGCGACCAGCGGCGCACCATGGCAACGGTGAAAGGGGTGTTCTCCCTGCCTGGAGGCAACAGGCTGAGTGCCGGGGCGGAGTGGCGCTACGACTATCTGAAGGCGCCCGTGCGGGTGGACGACGGCAAGGTGAGCGACTATACCGCAGCCGCTTACGTGCAGGACGAGTACAGTCCGACGGAGGCTATCAACATCACTGCGGGCCTGCGCCTGACCGGCAACAAGGAGTTCGGCCTGCGCCTGACGCCGAAAATATCGGCAATGCTCAGCCTCGGCGATTTCCGTCTGCGCGGTACGTGGAGCCGCGGGTTCAAGACCCCCACTCCCAAAGAACTGTATTATCACTACGTGCGGTATATGAGCGGTACGTATCTGTATCTCGGCAACACGTCGCTCAAGCCACAGGCATCAGATTATTTCTCCATCGGCGGCGAGTATACGGCAGGCCGGGTGACGGTCACCGTCACGGGGTATCACAACAGGGTTGACGACATGATCAACCTCGTGACCATACCGTCGGTGGAAGCGCCGTCGGATCTGCTTCTGCAGTACCGGCCGGTAAAGGTGCGCCAATATAGAAACCTCGAAAGTGCGAAGACTTACGGCACGGACGTCAGCGTGCGGTATGCCGGCAGGCATATCACGGCGGGAGCTGGATACAGTTATCTCGACACCGGAGCGAGGATATATGATGAAGAGAAGGAGACGCTTGCCGATGTCACGATAGACGGCATGGCGCACCACAAGGCCAACATCTTTGCCATGTGGAGCCAGGCTTTCGGTGATGCTTACAGGTTGACGGTGGGCGTATCGGGGCGCATGTCGTCGAAAAGGTATTACCAGATAAACGGAAACGGCAAGGGCTATCAGATATGGAGGATAAACACAGGCCACGACATTGTGCTGTCAGGGAAGACGACCTGCCGCGTTGAGGCCGGAGTGGACAATATCTTCAATTACGTGGACCGCACGCCGCATGGCCTGCATCTCGGAACGAATACGCCCGGAACGACGGTGTATGCCTCGCTGACCCTGCGCTTCAACAACGGAAAGAAATTGCGGAACAATTATAATAAGATAGGAACCAAACATCAAAACAATGAAGAAGATTAAACATTTAAACATCAAAACAATGAAGAAGATTAAACATTTGATTATCGCCATGCTTGCTGTGGCGGTATCTGTAGGTTTTACGGCGTGCGGAGATGACGACGAGGCCATGATAAAAGACAATATGGCGCTTTATCAGGAGACGGTAAATGCCGAAGTGAAAGCCAACAAGAAAGGCGACAAGGCGTTGTTGATAGTCGCTTTCGGGTCGACGTGGCAGAAAGCGTTTGACACTTTCGACAAGACCGTGACGGCATACAAGCAGGCTTTCCCAGGCTACGACGTGTACATCTCGTTCTCTTCGGCTATCTGTCGCAACCGTGCCGCCACGGGAGAGCATAAATACGAGAATACGGAGATAAGGAATTACTATGCCCCCGAGAATTACCTCCGTGCCTTCGGGAAGTCCCGTTACAAGGAGATTGTGGTGCAGTCGCTGCAAGTCATCCCCGGGGAGGAGTACACGCGTGTGGTCAATGACATAAAGGATTTCTGCAATGACAAGTACAGGGAGATGGAACCGGGATATCTGGCGAGTGTCGATTTGTATCTCGGTGCGCCGCTGATGGCTACCGTTGACGATGTGAAAGACGTGGCAAAGGCCATCGACGACAATCTCGGCGCGGTGGCGGCGACAGATATCGTGGCTCTGATGGGGCACGGAAATCCCGATATTTACGACACCTACAGTGCGAACATACGCTACACGCAGCTTGAAGAGGAACTGCAAAAACTCAATGGAAACTATTTCGTGGGAACGGTGGACATGAAGGATAATTTTGTGGACGACGTGCATGCCCGCATGGTTGCACGGGGCATTACGGGCGGAAAGGTACACTGCCATCCGCTTATGTCTATCGCGGGAGACCATGCGCACAATGATATGGTGGAAGATTGGGGCAGCTATTTCACCGGGAAAGGATACGGAAACGATTATACTCTCGAAGGACTTCTCGACTATCCCAACATCCGCCGGATCTGGATGAGCCACACTCAGGCGGCAATCGACGGAGAACCTTTGGAATATAATAAGGCCGGTGACGAATAATCATGGCAAGATAAAATTCTAATTTGTTTAATCAATGAATAAGAAAACATTACTCATGGTCGCCATATTGTGCGGTACAAGTGCGGCCGCGCAGATACACGTGGCCAAGAGAGATACGGCAAAGACAGACCGCACGGTAAATCTCAACCCCGTGGTTGTCACCGGGTCCGGACACCATCAGCGCCTCAGGTCGGCCGTTACGCCTGTAACCGTGATATCGGCGAGAGACATCCGGGAGCAGGGCGTGTCCACGTTTGAAGATGCCGTGACACGGATGATACCGCAAATATCGCTCGCTCCCAATGCCATGGGTTCGCAGTTGAGGCTCAACGGACTTGGCAACAAGTACATTCTGATACTTGTGAACGGTCGGAAACTCAGCGGTGACATATCCAACAACATCGACATCAACCGTATCAACATGTCGAGAGTGAAGCGCATAGAGGTTCTCGACGGTGCGGCATCCTCCCTATATGGCAGCGACGCGATAGGCGGCGTGATAAACATCATCACCGAGCAACCCACAAGCGACATGCTGTCGGCGGTGAGCGACACCAGGGTGTCGGGCAAGGGGAAGTTCACGCAGTCTGTGAACGTCGACATATTCAAGCGCGGTTTCGGCTCGTCAACGTCGTTCGTGCACGATGAGGCGGACAGCTACCGCACCAACGACCTCATATACAAGAAAGGAAGCGACACCGAGACGGAGCGTACAATGGCGCCATTGTACAGCGGATACCGCTCTAATCTGCTCAGCCAGCGGTTCACTTACTCGCCCGACGACCGGCTTGCGCTTAACGCCGGCATCGAGGGGACATACAAGATAACCGACCGCCCTGAGACAAGAGACGACATCGCGGGCGGTCTCGACTACGAGATGCGCTACAAAGGGCTGCGCTGGAACGTGGGCGGTATATACAAGTTCGGTGTCCGCAACTCGTTGCAGGCCGACTTCTCGGTAGACCGTTACCGCTACGGCAAGGAGTATGACGTGGATACCAAGGATTTCAAAAAAGGTGATTACGACCAGTCTAAGAAGCAAAAGACGCTCGATGCCGAGGTGAAAGCGATACTTGGGCTTGTCGACGGAGGAACGACGGTGGTCGGAGCGGACTGGCGCAGGGATTATCTCACCGCCACATCGGGCAATATCAACAGCGACGTATACACCGTGGCGGGATATGCGCAGCACGAACAGCGCATCGTACGCAACCTTAAAGCGACGGCCGGAGTGCGATATACATATCATGAGACGGCCGGAAGCCGTTTCAGTCCGAAGGTGGGTGTGTTGTATTCACCGGGTAATTTCATCTTCCGTGCCAATTACAGCAGCGGTTTCCGAGCCCCGGGGCTTGACGAGCTGTTCTATCATTATTTCTCGGTGAACCGCGGCAAGGCCCAGGTCTCTTTCGGAAACAAAGACCTTTCGCCCGAGAAGAGCGACTATTTCTCTGTCGGAGCGGAGTATCGCACGGCCAGACTGACTGTCGGTATCACGGGATTCATGAACTTTGTGGACGACATGATAATCAAAGGGAGCGTGCCCCTCGATGACGCGGGGCGTGAAATGCTGATGAAAGAGTTTCCCGAGATGACGGAAAAGCAGGCCGAGGGCATGACGCAGTATGCCGTATACATGAACAGTGACAAGGGTGAGGTGAAGGGATTGCAGGCCAACATGCAGGTGAATGTGCTTCCCGGGTTTGATGTCAGCGCCAATTACGCCTATATATATGCGCGCAGCAAGAGCGGTGACGAATGGCAGTTGATAGACCGCTCGATAAAGAACACGGTGACAGTGGCTGCCAACTATCATCATAAGTGGCGGGGCTACGGGCTCAATGTCAATGTCAACGGCCGCATGCAGAGCAAGACTTATTATGCCGCATACGAGAACGCTCCGGGCTACGGAGTGTGGAACATCAACACGAGACATACTTTCGACGGCCTGAAAAACCTTTTGCTCGAGCCGAGCATTGGTGTCGACAATATCTTCGACCGTGTCGACGACCGCATAGACAGCAGCATGCGCAAGTATGCCCTGTATTCCCCGGGCCGCATGCTGACGGTCGGGCTGCGCCTCACATTCAAGTAATGAGTGTTTGAGCGCCCGCCGGACAGCGTTCCGGACGGGTATTGACGGCATAAGTCCGATTATATCAAGGATGGCGATCCGTATGCCTGTCTCCGGCGAGACGACGGCATGCGGATCGCTTTGTGTCCGGTGTTCGTTAAAAGAGATTAAATTATGTCTTGCCGGGTGTTACATAATTGCGATTATATATATCTTTACTGAACGTTTAAACGATTATTAACCGAATGACATGTTAAGAAAGATTTTATTGTTTATGGCCGTTGCCGTATCTCTGGCGGCCGCCGCGGAGAAAGTGCCTGCGTGGCTTAATCCGACAGTGAACAGCGATAACCGTGCGCCACGGCGCGCGTCGTTTTTCGCTTACGAGAGTACAGACCTCGCCACGGCGGGCGACAAACACCGCTCAGCCCGATATCTGTCGATGGAGGGCAAGTGGAAGTTTAACTTTGCGCGGAACCACGGCGACCGCCCGAAAGATTTTTTCAAGACAGGTTATGACGACTCGGCTTGGGCGGATTTTCCCGTCCCGGGGCTTTTTGAAATACACGGATATGGCGATCGGATATATAAGAACGTGGGATATGCGTGGTGCACCACTTTCAGAAGCGACCCTCCGTTTGTCGGCCAGACCGACAACTATACCGGCTCATACCGCCGCGAGTTCACTCTGCCCGAGTCGTGGCGGGGCAGCGATGTGTTCTTCCACATAGGCTCGGCCACGAGCAATGTCACACTTTGGGTCAACGGGCGGTACGTCGGTTACAGTGAAGACTCGAAAGTGGCGGCAGAGTTCGACATCACGAAATACCTCCGTCCGGGACGTAACCTCATCGCCATGCAGGTGATGCGGTGGTGCGACGGCTCGTATCTGGAAGACCAGGATTTCTGGCGCTTCACCGGAATAGCCCGTGAGGTGTATCTGTATGCGCGTCCGAAAGCACGCATTGCCGACCTTAGGATTACGCAAGACCTTGCCGACGACTGCCGCACCGGATTGCTCGGGGTGGTCGCCGACGTGACAGGAGGAAAGAACACCGCCGTCACCTACCGCCTCGCGGACGCCTCCGGGGCTACTGTTGCCGAGGGCAAGGCCGGCGGGGTGGCACGTATCGGCGGCGTGCGTCCGTGGTCGGCGGAGACACCTTATCTCTATACCCTGTACGTGACGTTGCGTCGCGGGACAGAGATAGTGGAGGTGATACCGTGCAAGATCGGTTTCAGGAACATCGCGATACGTGGCGGGCAGTTGCTCGTCAACGGGCAACCGGTGCTCATCAAGGGGGCCGACCGCCACGAGCTGGATCCCGACGGGGGTTACGTGGTTGGTGTGGAGCGCATGATAGAGGACATAAAGATAATGAAACGCCTCAACATCAACGCCGTTCGCACATGCCATTATCCCGACGACCCACGCTGGTATGACCTCTGTGACGAGTACGGTATATACGTGACTGCCGAGGCAAACATAGAAAGTCACGGAATGGGATACGGCAAGAACACGCTGGCCCGCCGGCCCGACTATGAATCGGCACACCTCGAACGCAATGAGGCCAATGTGCGTGTATACGGCAATCACCCGTCGGTCATAGTGTGGAGCCTCGGTAACGAGGCCGGATACGGACCAAACTTCGAGAAGGCATACGACCTCGTGAAGAAGCTCGACAATACACGCCCCGTGCAGTATGAGCAGGCGGGGCAGAACGGCAAGACCGATATTTTCTGTCCGATGTACTTCGACTACAAGTGGTGCGAGGAATACTCGCGCGGTGACAATCCCCGACCGCTCATACAGTGTGAGTATGCCCATGCCATGGGTAACTCTATGGGAGGTTTCAAGGAGTATTGGGACCTGGTGCGCAAATACCCCAAATATCAGGGCGGATACATCTGGGACTTCGTGGATCAGGGACTCAGGGACACCAGCCGCATCACAGGCCGGGAGATATTCACCTATGGTGGCGACTACGGCCGCTATCCGGCGAGTGACTATAACTTCAACTGTAACGGTATCATCGCGCCCGACCGACGCCTCAATCCCCATGCCTATGAAGTGCAATACTACTATCAGAACGCATGGGTGGAGGACAAAGGCATCAGCGACGGCCGTATAGAGGTGTACAACGAGAATTTCTTCAAGACGCTCGACGACCTCATTCTTGAGGCCACGATAGTCAGACACTGCGGTGAAGACACGTCGGCCGTGGTCACGATAGACATTAGCGGCATCGCGCCGCAGGCCCGCAGGCAGATAGAGAGCGCGTCGCTGCGCGACAAGCTGGCTGAGATTATGGGTACTTGCGCCCGTTCCGAGATTGTGGTAAACTTTGCTTTCCGCACCCGTGAGGCGGCTCCGCTCGTCGACAAGGGGCAGACTGTGGCCCGAAGGCAGTTTGTCGTGCGGCCCTACACCTTCCCCACGGCCTCGGCCGTAATCGCTCGTGGAGCGGGCCAAAATCCAGTGGCGGTGAAAGTGACCGAGACAGAGTCTTATATAAAGATGTCGGCGGCAGGTACGGATGTGACCATCGGGCGCCATTCGGGATGGATTGACTATCTCGACGCAGGCGGAGTGGCGATGCTTGCCGACCGTGAGGCTGTGACCCCCGAGTTCTGGCGGGCTCCCACCGACAACGACTATGGGGCCAAACTTCAACGTGAATACGCTGTGTGGCGTTCGCCCGTTTACAAACTGCGGTCTGTCACGGCTGCCGACACCATAGGGGCGCATACAGTCAAGGCCGTGTTTGACATGCCGTCTGTATCGGCCGTGCTCACGATGACATACACTCTCACCGCAACAGGCGAACTGATAGTGAACCAGAAGATGACTGCCGACCGCTCGGCCAAGGTGCCCGAGATGTTTCGTTACGGCATGCAGTTGCGTATGCCGGAGCGTTTCGACCGCGTCAGCTATCATGGCCGTGGGCCGGTGGAGAACTATGCCGACCGCAACAGCAGCCAGTTTGTCATCAAGGAGGATACCACCGTGGCTTCGCAATACTTCCCCTACATCCGTCCCCAGGAGAGCGGCAACCACACCGACGTGCGCCGGTTTACGGTATATGACGGCAAAACAGGCCGTGGATTGGCATTCTACGGTATCGCTCCAATGGAGTGCGGAGCGCTCAACTATCTGACCGAAGATCTCGATGACGGTCCGGTCAAGGAACACCGTCACGGCCGGCACAGTGGCGACCTGGTCGAGAGCGGTGTCACTCAGGTGCATATCCAGCAGCGGCAGGCCGGACTTGCCTGTGTCAACAGTTGGGGTGCCCGCCCGCTACGCCAATACCGCGTACCTTATGGTGACTATGATTTCACTTTCATAATCAAGCCGGTATATTGATAGAGCGATAGCTTTTAATGGCTGTTGGCGCATGGGTGTTGTAAGACGAATAATATATGCTTTGACATATCGCTTTGCCAGGCAGGCAAATGGTGGCGTGTGTGTCGTTTCTTCCGGACTTGCGGCCGATGTCTCGTTTTTTTGATGTAACTTTGTGGCGTTAAAGACAATGCGGACGTTATGAGCAAACCAAGAATTATGATAGCCGGGATAGGTCCCGGCAGTGCCGAAGATATCACGCCGGCAGTGCTTTCGGCAATCGGCGAGGCCGACATCGTGGTGGGGTATAAATATTATTTCCGGTTCATCGAACCTTATTTGAAGCCGGATGCCGTGTGTGTGGACAGCGGCATGAGACAGGAGCGTGAGCGGGCGCGGCAGGCTTTCGAACTGGCCGAGAGCGGCCGCACGGTGGTTGTCATCAGTTCGGGCGATGCCGGCATCTACGGAATGGCTCCGCTCATATACGAGATGAAACTCGAACGGGGCAGTGATGTGGAGATTACTGCCTATCCGGGTATCTCGGCCTTTCAGAAAGCGGCCTCCATCCTTGGCGCTCCCGTGGGGCACGATTTCTGCGTGATTTCCCTTTCCGATCTCATGACACCGTGGGAGGTGATAGAGAAGCGCGTCACCGCCGCCGCCACCGCCGATTTTGTCACGGCTGTATATAACCCGCGCAGTCATGGCCGCTACTGGCAACTGCACCGTCTGAAAGAGATATTTATCGCTTCCGGGCGTTCATTGTCCACTCCTGTGGGGCTTGTGCGGCAGGCAGGCCGTCCGGAGCAGACGGCCGTACTCGTCTCATTGGGCGATTTTAACCCCGATGATGCCGATATGTTCACTGTCGTTCTGATAGGAAACTCGCAGTCGTATCTGCGCGACGGGCGTTTCATCACTCCTCGCGGATATTATAGTGACGATGCCGCGGCCACCGGACGGGTGGGGCAGGACATAATGATACGCAGTTTCCTGACGATAGAGAGCGAACTGAAGGACAATGATATAAGTCTCGGCCGCAAGTGGGCTTTGCTGCATGCGATACACACCACGGCCGACTTTGATATGGAAAACATACTCCACACCGACCTAGGTGCGGTGGAGGCGTTATATGGCATGGTGAGCACTGGTAGGTTGACAACCATTGTCAGCGACGTGACGATGGTCACGAGCGGCATTAGGAAAGGTGCGTTGGCCCGTCTCGGTGTCGAGGCCAAATGCTATCTTGGCGACCCGAGGGTGGCCGATATGGCCTCTCGTGAGGGAATCACCCGCACGCAGGCCGGGATAAGGCTCGCCGTTAGTGAGCATCCCGACGCTTTGTTTGTGTTCGGTAATGCCCCGACGGCACTCATGGAACTGTGCGATCTCATTCGGAAAGGCAAGGCACGGCCTGCCGGAGTGATAGCCGCACCTGTCGGTTTCGTGCATGTCAGGGAGTCGAAGCACATGGTCAAGACGTTTGCCGGTATTCCCAAGATAATAGTTGAAGGACGTAAGGGCGGCAGCAGCATCGCCGCAACGCTTGTCAACGCCATTCTGTGTTTTAACGACGCTGAGGCTCTTCGCCCCGGCAGAGACGTGTGACGGTGCATGGAGCAGAGCATGATTAGTGGCGAAATGCGGCCGGCCGTCAGCCCGATGGGCTCGGCTGGCGATAGGGAGTTTGTCATCATAGGTCTTACAGACAACCGTTCGCCGTGGTTTCCGCCCGAGGTCGTTTCGGAAATAAAATCTTCCAGGGTGTTCTCCGGCGGACGGCGTCACCATGAGATAGTTGCGGCCATGCTTCCGCAAGATGCCGAGTGGATAGATATTACCGTGCCGATAGACGCTGTTTTCGGTGTTTACGAGAACTATCGTGAGCGCATTGTTGTGTTCGCCTCCGGCGATCCGCTGTTCTTCGGTTTTGCGAATACCGTCAGGCGGAAGCTTCCTTTCGTGCCGATAAGGCTTTATCCGGCGTTCAACTCCCTGCAAACGCTTGCCCACCGCATGGTGATCCCATATCACGACATGCGTGTCGTGTCGCTCACCGGCCGCCCTTGGCACGGGCTTGACCGTGCGTTGATAAAGTGCTGTCCTTTGATTGGTGTCCTTACAGACCGTGAGCGCACTCCCGCTGCCATTGCCCGCCGCATGATGGACTTCGGATACGATAATTATCTGATGACAGTGGGTGAGAATTTGGGTAACGCAGAGCGTGAGCGCATCACCACGCAGACGGTGGGAGAGGCCGCTGAACGTGAGTTCTCCTCTCCCAACTGCATTATACTGACCGCCACATACCGGCGAGAACGTCGTTTCGGAATACCCGACACGGAGTTCGACCATCTGCCGGGGCGCAGTCGGATGATAACCAAGATGCCAATACGGCTGTTAGCGTTGCAGGCTCTCGGCCTGCCGTCACGGTCGGTCTTGTGGGACATCGGTTTCTGTACCGGATCGGTATCGATAGAAGCCAAGATGCAATTCCCGCATCTCGAAGTGGTCTCTTTCGAGGTGCGAAGTGAGGGAAAGGCACTCATCGAGGCCAACAGCCGCCGATTCGGGATACCGGGGATAAAGACGGTTATAGGAGATTTCCTTGATGCCGACCTGTCGGTATTGCCCCGTCCTGACGCTGTTTTCATAGGAGGGCATGGTGGTCGGCTCTCTGAGATCATGGCCCGTGTGGCCTACCTGTTACCAGATGCCGGCAGCAGGTGTCCTGACGGCTTGCGGACGATGACACATGGCGGCGTGATAGTGATGAACTCGGTGAGCGAAGACAGCCGCAAGGCTTTCGAGGCGACGGCACGTGAACTTGGATTGACGTTTCGTCCTGTCGCCCATGTCGCTCTTGACGACTATAATCCGATAGATATATTGAAGGCGGAGAAGAGTTAGTCATATTCTTGCAGTGCGATGGGGCGGTTTGTGCTTCAGCGTGAAACATGCCCCAATGACGGGGCATACCGATGATAGCAGGATTATGGCCTCTCTTCAAATACCACGCCGTATGCCGAAACGGGAATTCTAATAGGTTCTGTTTGGATAGCAGGCCATACAATGATATAAAGTGAAGCATATTTAATGATATGACAGCCATATTTATGGTTGACGTAAAAAATCTTCAAAAAAATGACAAACGACATAATGAAAACCTGCATAATACTTGTTTCCGAGGCCGGATACGGCACGGCAAAGACTATCAGGGCGGAGCTTGGCGGCGAGATTTTCTCGATGCACGGTGAGCCGGACACTACGCATATAGACACTATCGGCGGACTGCTTGCCGAACTCTGGACTGTTGCCGGCACGTTTGTTTTCGTCGGGGCGATGGGTATCTGCGTGCGAAGCATAGCCCCGTTGCTTGTCGACAAGCATTCCGACCCGGCCGTGATTTGCGTCGACTGTACCGGAGCAACGGTCATACCCGTGCTGTCGGGACACTTGGGAGGAGCGAACAAGGCAGCTATGGATATAGCCTCGGCTCTGGGTGCCGTTCCGGTGGTGACTACGTTGAGCGACAGGCTCGGCCTGTGGGCGCTCGATACCATGCCCGGCAAGTTCGGATGGACGGCCGTTCCGGCTGGGATGAACACTCAAATAGCGCTGTTCACCGCCAGGAAACCAACAGCTCTGCTCCTTACCGTGCGCGATCGGGGCACCGAATGGATGGAACAGCACCTCCCCGGTCATGTGACGGTATTCTCTCGGGCGGAAGATATAGACCCGGATAAGTTTGAACTGCTGATAGTCGTGGGCGTGCGGTGTCCCAAAGACATTCCGTTGCCTTGCCTGCACTATATTCCCAGGTGTGTACATGTCGGCGTCGGCCTGGCTCGTCAGGCTGCGCCGGCCGATCGTGTGGTGTCCGAGATATTCTCCGCTTTGGCATCGGCCGGCATTCCCGGTGAGGCTATAGCCGGCATATCGACGATAGAAGAGAAGCGTGACGAGCCTGTGCTGTCGTTTCTTGCGGGGCAGGGGCATCCCGTCAGGCTCTTTACCGCCGATGAACTGAAAGATATTGAGGTGCCGAACCCGAGCGACACGGTGATGAGACACATGGGCACGGCAAGCGTGAGCGAGGCCGCCGCCCTGCTTGCATCGGCCGGTGGACGGCTTATAATGCCGAAAACCAAAGGCGGTGACTGGACGGTTGCCGCCGCGATAGCCGGTGATTACATACGTGAGGGCCACATAGAGATTGTGGGCGCAGGACCGGGCGATCCCGATCTGGTGTCGGTGCGTGGCCGGCGGATGCTCGAACGGGCCGATCTGATACTCTATGCGGGTAGTCTCGTGCCGCGTTCGGTTACCGACTGTGCCAAACCGGGAGCCACGGTGCGCAGCTCGGCGTCGCTGGCGCTCGAAGAGCAGATAGCAATCATGAAGGAATATTACGACCGTGGAAAGTTCGTTGTGCGCCTGCATACCGGCGACCCGTGCCTGTATGGAGCCATACAGGAGCAGATGAACCACTTTGACCGACACGGGATGCGCTACCATATCACTCCCGGCATCTCCGCTTTTCAGGCGGCGGCGGCCGAACTGCGTTCCCAGTTCACCATACCCCGCAAGACACAGACAATAATCCTGACCCGCGGTGAGGGACGGACGCCGATGCCCGATACCGAGAAACTGCATCTGCTGGCACGCTCCCGCTCCACGATGTGCATCTACCTGAGTGCCGATATAGTGGAGAATGTGCAGGAAGAGTTGCTCCGTGAGTATCCTGCCGACACACCGGTGGCTGTATGTCACAAACTGACGTGGCCCGGGCAACGTATATATCGTGGCGTGCTGGCCGACCTTGCGGCCATTGTCAGGGGCAACGGTCTGCGGCTCGACACGCTTCTTGTCATCGGAGAGGCCATCGACAACCGTCACGGCCTGTCCGAGCTGTATTCCAGTCATTTCACACATTTATATCGAAAGGCAAAGGAATGATTCTCGTTTTCGGCGGAACCACCGAGGGATTGAAGGCAGTCAAGGCGCTCGAAGAGGCCGGCAGCCCATATTTCTATTCAACACGGGGTACCGAGCAATCTGTGATCATGAGCTATGGCACGCGTCTTTGCGGTGCCATGGATGCCGGTGGCATGACATGTTTCTGCCGTGACAACGGCATACGATTGATTGTCGATGCCGCCCATCCTTTCGCCGCGTTGCTTCATGACACGGTGGCTACGGTGGCTTCGGCCCTCGATATTCCTGCCGTGCGCTTCGAACGGATATTTCCCGAGCGGGATACGGAGCGTATAGAATGGTGCGACGGATATGATGATGCCATTGAAAGGTTATCGGGTTGCCGTTGTGTGATTGCCACCACGGGCGTGCAGTCGATAGGTCGTCTGGCTGTGTTGAAATCCCGTGGCGTGCGTCTCTATCACCGGATACTCAATCGTGAGAGTTCTCTCATCATCGCCCGCCGCCTCGGCGCCACTGCCGACGAACTGTGTTTTTACGGCGAGGGCGAGACCAATAGCGGACTTTTCGCCCGTCTTCGTCCCGATGCCATATTGGTGAAGGAGAGCGGCGAGACGGGTGGTTTCGCGGAGAAAGTATCGACTGCCATTGACCTTGGCGTACGTGTGGTCGCTATCAAGCGGCCGGAAACACCGCCGTCGTTTGTCGTTGTCAACGGTGAGCACGGCTTGCGTCGCGCTGTCGAGCGTCTTCTTCCTGGTTTTTATCCTCTACGTAGCGGACTGACAACCGGCACTTGTGCCACGGCTGCCGCCCTGGCCGCCGCCATCCGCCTGTTGCGCGGCGATACTCCGCCTGCCGTTCCCGTCATTCTGCCCAACGGTGAGACGATAGAAGTGGACGTAATATATGGCGGCGGATATGCCGCCGTGATTAAAGACAGTGGCGACGACCCCGACGTGACGGACGGAATGGAGATAAGGGCGGCGGTAGTTTCGTGGAGCGGGGAATGTGGAGCGGGGAGCGAGGATAGTGACATAAAAGATTGTTATACTCAGAAGCATATCTCACTCCCCGCTCCACATTCCCCGCTCCACGAAAAAAACGTTCTGATAACGATTTCCTCCGGCCCGGGAGTGGGCACTGTCACTCTGCCCGGATTTGATTTCCCGCCGGGCAGTCCGGCTATAAACCGTGTGCCTCGGGAGATGATACGCAATAACATCATGGCTTTATTGCACCCCGATGTCCCTCTGACGGTAACGGTTTCAGTGCCCGGCGGCGAGGAGATAGCCGCCCGCACGTTCAATCCCAGGCTCGGTATCGTCGGCGGAATATCCATTGTCGGGGTGTCGGGCATCATAAAACCGTTCTCGAAAGACAGTTTTGTCGGCTCGATACGCAAGTGCATGCAGGTGGCCGTGGCGAGCGGGGCAGAGCGTGTGGTGATAAACTCGGGAGCCAAGAGCGAGCGTTTCGTGCGGGCCATATATCCCGAACTGCCGCCGCAGGCGTTTGTGGAATATGGCAATTATATAGGCGATACCATCTCGATAGCCGCCGAACTGGGCGTGGCGAGGCTTACGCTTGGCGTAATGATAGGCAAGGCCGTGAAACTGGCTGCCGGCCGGCTCGACACCCACAGTCGCCAGGCCACGATGGACAAGGACTTTATCGCGTCCATGCTTGCCGAAGCCGGTTGTACGGCCGGTGTCATCTCGGCCGCCCGCGGCATTACGCTTGCCCGCGAGTTGTGGACGATCGTGCCGCAAGAACGCCTCGGCGACTTCTGCCGTGTGGTCATATCGCACTGCGTGGACCACTGCCGGCCGCTCTTCCCGTGCGGCGAACTTACTGTTTTACTTATCGATGAGTCCGGCCGTTGCTTCTCCGCCTGACTGATGTTTTTTATCCGTTTGTTTTGCATAAAAGAGCTATTTTGTGGCATTCTTGCAATGTGTATCTATATATTTATCGTGAAGTGTATCGTGATGCGCCTTGACATGTAATGTCATTTGTGTTATCTTTGCATCGTCAAACAATGGGGACGCCCGACTTCCTGACGAGGAGTGTTTGACGGAAGAGAATGACAAAACAAATGATTAACAACCCAAAATAGAAAACCAATGTCGGTATTTTACAGATTATATCAGAACAACAACAAGCGTAGTCGTGTTTACAAGAAATGGTATGCCCGTGCGGTGATGGTCGACACGATGTCTACCCGTGAGTTGGCCGAGATAATGCAGGAGAACTGTACTGTGAAACGTTCTGATATCGAAGCTGTGCTTCGTGAGCTCGTTCCCACGATGACGCGTGCCATGCAAGACTCGAAGCGCGTGAAGATAGACGGGCTCGGCTCGTTCAAGATTGGACTTAAAACGAAGCCTTCCGTATCGCCGAAAGAGTTTAGCTCGCAGAAAAACGTTTTGGGCATGCACATCAATTTCATGCCCGAGACATACAAGGACAGTGGCACCAACCGCCGTGTCACGGATCTGCTGAGACGTTGCGCCGTGGCCGAGCTCCCCAAAAACGCCGTGATAACCGACGAAGACGAGGTTGAGGCGCAACCATAAATCAGCGCCACTTATGATTTTATGAAAATACGATGTCTGCTTTTGCACACATCCGACATCCGTAACCCGCATTCCGAATATTCGGAATGCGGGATTTTTTATGTCCTTTTTTCCGGATGAAGCCTGTTTTCATTGATAATTAATATCTCCTTATTTCATAGTTAATACTTCCTTGTCTTTTAGTTAATATTTCCTTACCTTGCAGTTAATACTTCTTTCCCTTGCAGTTAATATATCCTTATCTTGCAATTAATATCTCCTTATCTTGTATTTAATACGCCCTTATCTTGCAATTAATACATTTCTGCCTTATAATTAATACTCCGTTACTTTTTACGATATATTAATTACTTCGCGGTTAATTCTTTGTTACAAATGTCTTTATATTTCGTTATGAGATAACAAATATCTCATTCATCCGTTTCTCAAACTGTTTTTTTAAGGGCTTTACCTCGTTGTTCCCATTTTATCCGTAAAACTATAATTTCATGCCCGTAAAATATTACGGATTGTAATCTTAATATCTCACGTCTCGATTTTTAACTCTTGAAACGGCTATATATCAGTGGTTTCACATATTCATTTTTCAATGACAGGTTACGAATTGAAACCTAAACTTTTATATGCTGATACAGATAGATTTTGTGTCATGGAAAATGTTATATACCTTTTGTCAAGTGAATAATTTTTACTATATTTGCAAAAGATAAAATTAATCTCGGTGCTTTTGGAATTTCATATGAGGAAATATTTCCATTAATTATGCAAAATAAGATATGGCTGGGGCAAGCATACATAGTGGAGATAGAAATTTTGGGTTCCTGATACCTATGAGTTGAGAGCGGCAGGCTTCGGTATAGATGAAACAGGAAAAATACATTCGTGTAAAAGGTGTGCGTTGGTTTACATATCTTGATTATAAGGAACGTCACGAGGATATTATCTTATGTAAACAACCCGTTGGCGGAATTAAAAACTTGTAATATTTATGTTTAAAAAGTTGTACATATCGTTTTTTTAGTAACTTGGTGGTGTTCAGACTATTAAATACAAATCACCGTATGCACGACTTATATACGAAGTTCGTCAGAATTCTTGGGATATGCAAGCAGTTCGTAAATCTCTACTCGTTCTTCTGTTGTAGGGAATATCATGATGGCTTTGCGCGGACCGATTTTGTATATCATACCTGCGACGGAGTTGTTGCTGCCATATGATGTCTGAGAATCATTGTTCACACTCCAACCTCCGAGAAAAACCAACGACTTCGGGCTGTTTTGATAGACATAGCCTGATTTACGCTGGCTACCGGTAGTCTTCTCAAAGAATACCTTTCCATCGATTTCCTTGAAACGGCAACTGAAATACGGATAAGAGAATATGCCGTCACGGGCATCAAGCTGAATAGAACGAACCCGTCTGAAACCAATCATATCCTCCGGAGTGAGCGAATAGTTTTTGGCAGTCAGGAGTCGTTCGACTACTTTTCGCTCATTATATCCGTAGGATTTTGAATCCAGAGTCGAGAGAACCTCCCATACCATCTTCTTGCTTCGTGACAATGCGCTGTAATCCGAAGGATTGACTATGCCTTCAAGTTTTGGGTTAAGATTTTCCGGCATGACGGGCATCTCTTTCACAAGCTCGGCATTGCCGTTGAAATACCAATCATCGCCGGGACTGCCCATTTCAAGTTTTCCGACCAGTCTATTGCCCGACTCGATTTTGAAGCGTCCCTCAAACGGACTTCCGATATCGGTAGACTTCATTATGAGTGAATCAGGCGTGAGACTTGTTGAGAAATCCACCCAGCCGTAGGTGCGGAGAATGCCGCAATATCCCACATACAACTGTTTATTATTGTCAATGCAGAGATTGACCATCAAATCCTTCGGGCCTTTCCATGCCCCTATGAGATTGGAAGTCTCTGCAAAAGATGTCAGGAATCCGATGAATGCGAACAGTGTCGCGATATATTTTTTATTTCTCATTGTATATTATTTAATCGTTATACTTTTGCATAAAGTTTCAACATCGGAGTGTGGAATAAGGCAGAGTTTTCATTAGTCATAAAGACCGTAGAATATGTTTTGCCCCCATACTCTTACATCAGAAACCGGATAGTTCAATGGGCTTTCAGACCCCGCATTCGCAATGATGGCTCACGATGTAATGATGTTGTTTAATTAAAGTTTATAGACTATGACCTACATTGGAATCGATGTCAGCAAGGCGACTTTCGTTGTCTCTTATTCGTCTGCCAGGACAGGCAGGACAAAAACATTCAAGAACACCGTCAAAGGTGTCCATGAGTTCATCCAGACTATTTCGGCAGCAGAGCATCATTGCGTTCTGGAAGCCACCGGCAATTACAGTGCGCTGCTCGTTTATCTGCTTTCCGAAGCCGGGATAACCGTCAGCCTTGAGAATCCGCTGAAGATAAAGAACTTCGCCCGTGCCATGCTAACCGTCACCAAGACGGACGAGATTGATGCCCGCCTGATAGCCCTGTACGGTGAGAGGATGCAGCCTGTACCTTACAAGCTACGCAGCGATTCGATCCTCGTTTTGAAGCAGAAGCGCACGGTGCTACGCCAGCTTAAAAAGCAACTTGTGGCAACACGCAACCTCAAAGGCTCGCTGGAAGTTCTTCCTTCTTTCGACCCTGAATGCAAGAAAACCATCGAAAAGACAATTGCTTTCCTCGAGAAACAAATCAAGGCAATGGAAGAGAAAATCACTTCCTTGGCGCGAGGCGAGTACAAGAAACAGATGGACTTGCTCACTTCCATCAAAGGTATCGGTGTCACGTTGGCAGCCGCACTCATCGTAGCCACCGGAGGATTCACCTACTTTGATAACGCCAAGCAACTGACCCGTTATCTGGGCTTGTCACCTACTTACCAACAATCCGGTACGTCAGTCAATGTCAAAGGTCACATCAACCGGAACGGGGATTCAAACCTCAGAAGCCAGCTTTATGTAGCGGCATTCTCATCACTCAGGTGTAATACCGAGTGCAAGGAATGTTTCGACCGTTTGCGGTCTAATGGCAAGCCGGGTAAGGTGGCGGTCGTCGCTGTAGCCAACAAACTTGTAAGGCAAGCCTTTGCGGTGGTCAAGCAAGGAATACCGTATGTCGATGGGTTCAAGTCCGAAAGACCATAAATACTCATCTGCGGAGGGAACGCCATGCGGCAAGGGGCTGAGCAGTCAGCCCCGACGAGCTTTCCATGCACGATAACCTGCATGATTATGCTAATTATCGTTAACCGTATTCAATTTTCTTATTATAGTTCATATTCTGTTATTATTCTACCTGTTGGCGGAATTAAAAACTTGTAATATTTATGTTTAAAAGTTGTATATATCGTTGATTTCTTAGTGACTTAGTGGTGTTCAGACTATTAAGTACAAATCACCATATGCACAACTTATATACAAAGTTCGTCAGAATTCTTGGGATATGCAAGCAATTTTCCAATAAATTTGTGGATGAGAAAGGAAATATCCCGCGTCGCGGTCCTGTTCCCAAATTCTCTGAATTGGAGGTTGTGGCATTGTTTCTTGCCGCAGAATCAGAAAGTATCGGCAGCGAGAACCGGCTGTTTTGAATCAAGGCTCAAAGAATACGAGGGCAAGTTTCCCGACACTGATACCATTTGCCGAAGTCGGAAAAAGAATAGAAACACTTTTCTCGCAACAGACAGGGCAATTCCTCATTACCAGGAACTATGCAACAATGACAAACGGCCTGTTTGCCGGAATTATTGGCAAAATCAGTGCGCTGACCGTATCACAATATGGCAACTATATTAAAGGAAAACCTATTGGGAGGATTAAGTACGCACTAAATTAATTCCGCCAACGGGTAAAGTCTGTTAATTATAATGCCAACGACCTTTTCAGCCACACTTTCATCACCGGATCAGGAATAACAACTTGTCGTTTCTCTATCTCTATAAGTTCCTTTTTGACTAACGCCCTCTTTACGATACTTACATTTGCAGACGAGCCGAGTTGGTATTTTTGTAAAACCTCTTGTGTGGTAAATTCACTATGAATCCCGTCTAAAACAGCTCGTAGGAAATTCAACTGATAGGTAGTAAGGCTTTCGGTCTGCTTCTCGAACAATGGAGTGTTTTGGTCGATAATATCTTGATATGCCGCCTCAAAATCCTGCTCGGCGGCAGTTTCATCCGTATGAATCCATACCAACCACGCCAATTGCTGAACATAAGACGAGTGGTTATCTACTATTTGGCATATTTTCTCAGCCAACCCTCTTGAAATCTGCTTGCCAGTAGCTTCAAAACGACCGCATATATAATCTACCCAATCCGATGTTCCGATTTTCGACAAATAAATGGCATCACCGAATTTATAGAAGGGCAGGCTCTTTTTCTCGAACAGTTCATTCATCAAATGCTTCTTGCTGCCGAATAGACAATAGGATACCGACTTTTGTAATTGCCACACGGTGCGCAGCCGTTTTTGGAACGTCTTGGAATCCTTGAACTCTGCAATCTGCTGGAACTCGTCGATACACACCACGATATTACAACCTTTTTTCTGCGCTATTTTTTCCGGAAGCTGCAAAATTTCATCAACATCGTTGCTTTTGGGATTCATTTCAAGCGAAATGGAAAAATCGGTCATCGGATCTGTCCCTATTGAGATTTTAGGACTGATACGAGAAAGGAACAGCTTGGCGTTTTCCAACCACTCATCCAACTTGGAAGATGTTTGTTTGAGGACAGCAGCCGCAAAGGCATCATAGAAATCCCTGTCACTGCGGCACGAGAAAATATCGAGATACACAACTTTCAGTTTATCGGATTGAGCCAAATGACACGCTTTCTGTACTAATGAGGTCTTACCCCAACGACGAGGCGAGATCAGTACTGTATTTACACCATGTTGAAAATTCAGTAATAGACGCTCCGTTTCTTTCTCTCGGTCGGTGAAATTATCGCCCGATGTGGCAACGCCAAATATAAAAGGCTTGTTCTCCATAATCTTCAGTTTTATTCAAGTGCAAAGGTACAAAATATTGTTATTACTAATACCGTTATTACTAATAAAATTATTACCGCCGTATGTTTTCTCGTCTAAAACTCTGTTACGCGCCTTCATAGCTCACATTGTTGATTCAGGCAAAACTACCATGTATACGTGAGTTCGGTATAAGATTATTGCCCATTAAAATTGGTAATCCCGTAAATATGTTGTACACTTTATAGTGTTAAAGTACAAGATGTTACAACAGATATAAGCGATGATTACCGAGGACAAAGTTATAGAGATTTTCTGTATTATGGATGAGTTTTGCAAGAATTTTGCATCCGAGTGTGACAGAAACTTCCTTTTGGAAGACAAGACGCACCGTCACCGCAACCGTAAGGGGCAGTTAAGCCATAGTGAGATAATGACAATACCTGTCTGTTGTCACTTCGGCTCGTTCGCCAATTTCAAGCACCACTACCTCTTTTATATACGTCAGCACCTGTCCGGCTGTTTTCGGAAACAAACCGGAATCGCTACCTGTACATGTGGAAAAATCAAAACAACTCACACTCTTTTGAACAAATCTTATACCGAACTCGCGTAAATAGATATTAATTGCTTGACTAATATATGATGTTTATTGACTGAGACATTTTGTATTTTCTTAATACGCTTATCTATCTGCAACGTTGCCAACCTCGTTGAGTGTATGGCGATGTTTGATTTCGCCAAATGTATTATATCTCGCCCGATGTTTGTTGCATATGCGTCATTCCCTTGTTAATGTCTTTCTGTTTCTTGTTTTGCGGGAGGTGGTTTTTCAATGTGTTAACTTTCAATCATCGCAGTAATATTCGTTGTATAGAGAAAAATCTTGGAAAGGCTGCGGAAATACCCTTGCTTTCCTTTGGAAAAGCGGTGGAAAAGACCTATTTTTGCATTTTAAAAGCGGATATTACTGCTATGATAGAGCGTGAAAGTTCTGTCGGTTGTCATTGATAACTGCGATTAATGATTTTGCACCGTATGGGAAATATACCTCAGTTTGTCATTGCGGCTCCGTCGTCGGGTGCGGGTAAGACCACCGTGGCGCGCGGACTGATGAGTCTGCTGCGCGGTCATGGGCTTGCGGTGCAGCCGTTCAAGTGCGGTCCTGACTATATAGATACCAAGTTTCATGCGGCCGTCTGCGGCCGTCCGTCGGTCAATCTCGACCTGTTCATGGCCGGCGAGCGGCATGTAAGGGCGCTGTACGGTCACTATTCGGCCGGTGCCGATGTGTGTGTGGTGGAGGGAATGATGGGCATGTACGACGGATATGACCGCAGTCTCGGTTCGACGGCCGACATCGCCCGGGTGCTTGGGCTGCCGGTGGTGCTCGTGGCCGATGCCCGCAGTGCCGCTTACTCGCTTGCCCCGTTGCTCTATGGTTTCACACGGTTCGACAGTAGCGTCACCGTGGCCGGCGTAATATTTAATAAAGTAGGCTCCGAGCGTCACAGGCAGATGCTCCGCCGGGTGTGCTCCGACCTCGGGATAGAGTGCTTCGGCTTTCTGCCGCGCCGTGCGTCGGGCGGTCATCCGTCGCGTTATCTTGGTCTCGATTTCAGTGTCGGGGCTGCCGATGGCGTCACGGCGGCAATAGATGACAACATAGACTGGCGGCATCTGCTTGCTGCCGTATCCCGCCCGTGTCCTGACAAGGTGTCACCGTGGAGCGGATTGCCGTGCATAGGCGGCAATATCGTGGTGGCGCAGAGCGACGAGGCGTTCTCATTCTTGTATCAGGAACATATCGACATGTTGCGTGCCATGGGACGGGTGACCGTGCTCGACCCCGAGAGCGACGAGCCGTTGCCGGCCGACACCTCGCTGTTGTATCTGCCGGGAGGCTATCCGGAGAACCGTGCGTCAGAGTTGTCCGCCGCACGTCGCACGATAAATTCAATATGCGCTTATGCCGGACGTGGCGGCCGTGTGCTTGCCGAGTGCGGAGGAATGATGTACCTGTGCCGCTCGATAGCCACCGACGACGGTGTGCATGAAATGGCGGGAGTGCTGCCGCACGATATTACGGCACGCACGGCCGACCGCCGTCTGTCGCTCGGTTACAGGCGGTTTGCCCTCGCCGGCCGCACGGTAAGCGGTCATGAGTTTCACTACTCGCGCTTTGCTGGCGGTGAGCCGCAGAGCATCACTCAGGTGTATAACGCCGCCGGCGAGCCTGTGAGTTCGGCAATATTGCGCACCGGCAACGTGATAGCCGGATATACGCATGTGTATTGGGGCGGAGAAATTGCGCCGACCGACTTTTTCGGGGCGGTGGATGAATAACGGAAAATGAAAAGTATATATACAAAGACCGGTGATACCGGGACAACAGCCATCAGGGAAGGTGTCAGGGTGTACAAGGACGACCCGAGGATAGAGGCCAACGGACAGACAGACCACCTCAACTCGCTGCTCGGCATAGTGCGCTCGCTGCTTCCGGCAGAGAGTGAGGCTGCGGTGATGATACGCGACATACAGCGCGAACTGATGGTAGTGATGAGCCATGTGGCCACGCCGGGGGGGAGCGCAAATCCCCGCAGGCTCGGTGTGGATGATTTGACGCTGCGCATGGAGCGGTATATAGATACTCAACGTGGTGGCGGAGGTTTTGTGCTGGCGGGCGAAAGCACCGTCACGGCGTTCATGCACGCCGCCCGCACGCAAGCCCGCACCGCCGAGCGCCGGCTGGTTTCGCTTGCCCGCACGGCTACGATAGACGGTGGGATATTGGTGTTTATGAATCGGTTGTCCGACTGGTTGTTTGCCCTGTCGGTGGAATATACGCCGCGGCAGGCAACGGAAAACAATGTGAACAGATGAAAGAAAAACTACATCCGATAATGTTTACCGGCACAGGCAGCGACGTGGGAAAGAGTGTCGTGGCCGCCGCTTTCTGCCGTATATTCCTTCAAGACGGATATACGCCGGCACCGTTCAAGGCGCAGAACATGGCATTAAACTCGTTTGCCACGCTCGACGGCTTGGAGATTGGCCGTGCGCAGGCCGTGCAGGCCGAGGCCGCCGGAGTGGATTGCCATACGGACATGAACCCGCTGCTGCTCAAACCACAGTCGGACCACACGTCGCAGGTGGTGCTTAACGGTCGGCCGGTGGGCACACGCAGTGCCTCGGAGTATTTCCGTCGTGAGGGTAGGGCTGAGCTTAAGGCTGCCGTATGCGAGGCGTTCGACCGTCTCGCTGCCCGTTATAATCCTGTAGTCATGGAAGGAGCGGGCAGCATGACCGAGCTGAACCTCAGGGATATAGACCTCGTCAACCTGCCGATGGCCGCCCATGCGGGTGCCGATGTCATTCTCGTGGCCGACATAGACCGTGGCGGAGTGTTCGCCTCTGTATACGGAAGCATTGCCCTGCTTCGTCCTGAGGAGCGGCGGCTGGTCAAAGGTATCATCATAAACAAGTTTCGGGGAGACATCCGGCTGTTCGAATCGGGCATCAGGATGATAGAAGATTTGTGCGGAGTGCCCGTTCTCGGGGTCATCCCTTACTATAAAGACATATACATCGAGGAGGAAGACAGCGTGGCGTTGGCCCGCAAGTCGATGTCTGCCATGCACGGGCGGGTGAACGTCGCGGTTGTGCTGTTGCGCCATTTGAGCAACTTCACCGACTTCAATGTTCTCGAGCACGATTCCCGTGTGCATCTTTTCTATACCAATAACACCGCCGATATAGAGAAGGCCGACATTGTCATACTGCCCGGCACTAAGAGTACGATAGACGACCTGTGTGAGTTGAGGCGCAATGGTGTGGCGGATGCCATTAGGACGGCGCGCCGTAATGGCGCCACCGTGCTCGGGATATGCGGAGGTTTTCAGATGATGGGGCGCGAAGTGCTCGACCCCGACGGGGTGGAGGGCGATATCGGGCGTGTGCCCGGACTGGGACTGCTGCCCGTCAGTACCACAATGACATCGGGAAAGATAACCCGCCGGGTGGATTTCACGATGAACGGGGCTGTGGCCTGCGGTATGTCGGATATCGGAATGCACGGCTACGAGATACACATGGGTGCCACGGCGATTGCCGATGATGCTTCGGCGGTGCCTCTGG
Source organism: Prevotella sp. PTAC (assembly GCF_013166535.1). NCBI lineage: Bacteria > Pseudomonadati > Bacteroidota > Bacteroidia > Bacteroidales > Prevotellaceae > Prevotella > Prevotella sp. PTAC. The sequence continues at coordinate 83,643 of NZ_JABKKK010000012.1, read as the reverse complement.
CAGCGCTTGATGATGGTTCGGCAGACGGTTGTTTTGTGGACGGTAAGTGCATGGGTACATATCTGCACGGCATTCTCGACAATGCCGCTTTCGTGGATTTCGTTCTCGGTCCGCATGCGTCGAAGACTGAGCGGACCGAACGTCCATTTGATTATGAGGCTTTCAAGAACGGGCAATACGACCTGCTTGCCGACCATGTGCGCCGTAATGTGGACATGGATAAGGTATATGGGATACTTAAAGGAAAATATAATGCCGATTGAACGGCATATAAATGTTTGTCTGGCGTAATATTGGTGTTTGTCAGGCATAATGTGGTGATTTGTAAATCAGGATATATAAACCGCTTAAACGGGATACGGGGACAAGGAGATGATAGAAGGACACGGTGATGATATGTACCGCTACGGCGGCAGGATTAAGTTGAATTTCAGTTCGAATATTTATTATTCGGCAAATCTTGACGGGTTGAAGGCTTATCTGTCAGACCGTCTCGACGTGATAAGTGCTTATCCCGAACCGGAGCCTTACACACTCGAAAGGATGCTTGCTGACAGTATCGGCATACCAAGTGAGTGCGTTATGGTGACCAACGGAGCCACGGAGGCTATCTATCTCATAGCCCGTGCTTATCGGAATATGAGCCGGTATGCCGTCCGTCGCCCCACGTTCAGCGAGTATGAGGATGCCTGCCGGATGTTCGGCTATGCCGAGGCGGATGCCGCTTTTGACGCTCCTGGTGACATCCTTCGTTGGATTTGCAACCCCAACAATCCCACGGGAGAAGTTCTCGGTGTTGATTACATGCGGCGGATATGCGGCATGGGCGGAGTGACCGTCATTGATCAGTCATACGAAGACTATACCACAGAACCGTTGCTGTGTGTCCCGGAGGCTTTGCGTATGCCGGGAGTGATACTTCTCCACTCTATGACAAAGACCTTTGCCATACCGGGATTGCGTCTCGGATATGTCACGGCAAGTGCCGGGATGATAGGCCGTCTTCGGGCATTCCGCCATCCGTGGTCTGTCAACGCTCTGGCGATAGAGGCAGGAATGTATCTGCTGCGTGACGGAGGCTCCGTCATTCCCGACCTTAGTTCTTATCTTGCGGATGCCTCGGTGCTGCGTTCGGAGCTGGCCGCAATTGACGGAATAGACGTCTTACCCACATCTGCCAACTTCATGTTGTGCCGCGTTTCTGATGCCACGGCGGCCGAACTGAAAGAATTTCTTGCCGTCGAATACGGCATGTTGATACGCGACTGCTCGAACATCACAGGGCTTGACGGCAGATATTTCAGGGTGGCCGCCCGCTCGCGAGAGGATAATGCATCGCTCGTTGAGGCTGTAAGGAAGTTCGTTTCCACACATACCACTCCTCGGAAAAGGACTATCCATTCATAGAATGGGGTTTCCTTCTTTATCGAAAAAACAATGATTACATTACGAAAAAAGAATAATTACATTGGGAACCGGCAACTATTTCTCTTCGAAACGACAGTTGTTACATATTAAACACAACTTGGTATGACAGACCATATATATATAATAATGTGTGCTTTTGCCCCCGTGGTGATCGGTTGGGCGCTTGATTTGACGCTTGGCGATCCTCGTTGGTTGCCGCATCCCGTTGTGCTTTTCGGCCGGATGGTATCCCGTTGCGAGCGGCGTTTCAACCGGCGGGGGTATAACCGCCGTATTGCGGGTGCCTTGATGGCTGTGTTTCTCGTGGCGGCGGTATTTGTATCGGTGTGGTGGCTGACGGCACTTGCCGACCTGTTGTCGCCCGTCGCCGGAATTGCCGTGCGGTCTGTCCTTGTGTTTTACTGCCTTGCGGGCACTACGTTGGTTCGTGAGGTACGTGCGGTTTTCACGGCTCTCGACCGCTCTATTGACGACGGCCGCCGCCAGGTGGCCCGTATCGTGGGGCGCGATACGTCGGAACTGACCGCCCAAGAAGTGCGTACGGCCGCTCTTGAAACCCTTGCCGAGAACCTGAGCGACGGTGTGGTGGCTCCTCTTTTCTGGTATTTGCTGCTCGGTGTGCCAGGTATGATGGCATATAAGATGATAAACACGCTCGATTCCATGGTTGGTTACCGCACCGAGCGTTATATAGACTTCGGCCGTTTTGCCGCCCGTCTCGACGATATAGCCAACTGGTTGCCAGCCCGTATCACGGCTTTTCTAATGGTATTGTCTTGCGGTGCCCGCATGTCTCACTTCCGTTTCGTGGCCCGTTACGGCCGTTGCCATGCCAGTCCGAACAGCGGTTGGCCCGAGGCTGCGCTCGCCGGGGCCCTCGACTGTCGTTTCGGAGGGCCGCACCATTACTTCGGACAGCTCTTTGACAAGCCGTATATCGGTGTCAATGCCCGTCCGCTTTCTACTCAGGATATGAAAAAAGCGGTTGTAATCAACCGCTTTTCCGAGAGTATAATGATTTTGCTTGTATTATCATTGCTGTCTTTCCGCCTGCTTTAAGGCGTTGAGGCACTTGTCCGGCAGGTGCAATGCTTGGTGTCAGCACACCTTGCTTCCTGGCTTCACGTCGCGCAGTATGGTGGTAACGCTCAGGTCGCCGTCGAAGTTCTCGGCCGAGAGTATCATGCCCTGGCTCTCTATTCCCATCAGTTTGCGGGGCGCGAGGTTGGCTATGAAGAGCACGTCGCGGCCTATTAGGTCTTTCGGTTCGTAGTATTTCGCTATGCCGCTGACTATGGTGCGGTCGGTGCCCGAGCCGTCGTCGAGCGTGAATTTCAGCAGTTTGTTGGCCTTTTTCACCCTCTCGCATGCTTTGATGTGGCCCACACGGATATCTATTTTCTCGAAATCCTCGAAAGCCACGGTATCCTTTATCGGACCGGCCTTGTATGCGGCGGCCTCGTTTGCCTTCTTCGTCTCTTCGAGCTTGTTGAGTTGATAGCCGATGGTCTCATCGTCAATCTTCTCGAACAGCAGTTCCGGTTCGCCGAGCTTATGGCCAGCCGTGAGCAGGTCGGTGCGTCCGAGACTGTCCCACTCGAAGTTGTCGATGTTTATCATCTTGCGCAGCCGTGCGCTGCTGAAAGGCAGGAACGGCTCGAACGCAATGGCAAGGTTGGCCACGAGTTGCAACGATATGTACAGAATGGTCTCCACCCGTTTCGGGTCTGTCTTCCATACTTTCCACGGCTCGCATTCCGTGATGTACCTGTTGCCTATCCGGGCGAGGTTCATAGCCTCTTTTTGTGCCTCTCGGAACTTGAATATGTCGAGCTGTTCCTCCACCCGTTGTTTCACGTCCTTGAACTCATCGAGCGTGGCCCGGTCGGTGTCTGTCAGTTCGCCGCATGCAGGCACCACGCCGTCCCAGTATTTCTTTGTCAGTTGCAGGGCGCGGTTGACGAAGTTGCCGTATACCGCCACCAACTCGTTGTTGTTGCGGTCTTGGAAGTCGCGCCATGTGAAGTTGTTGTCTTTCGTCTCAGGAGCGTTCGCCGTGAGCACGTAGCGCAGCACGTCCTGCTTGCCCGGCATCTCTACGAGATACTCGTGCAGCCACACGGCCCAGTTGCGGGAGGTTGATATCTTGTCGTTCTCGAGGTTGAGAAACTCGTTCGACGGCACGTTGTCCGGCAGGATATATCCGCCGTGCGCTTTGAGCATTGTCGGGAACACGATGCAGTGGAACACGATGTTATCCTTGCCGATGAAGTGCACGAGGCGTGTCTCGGGGTCTTTCCACCACTTCTCCCACGTGTCGGGCAGCAGTTCCTTGGTGTTCGATATGTAGCCTATCGGGGCGTCGAACCACACGTAGAGCACCTTACCCTCGCCGCCCTCTACGGGTACGGGGATGCCCCAGTCGAGGTCGCGGGTCATCGCACGGGGTTGAAGGTCGAGGTCGAGCCAGCTTTTGCACTGTCCGTACACGTTCGGGCGCCATTCCTTGTGGCCTTCGAGTATCCACTCTTTGAGCCATTCCTGATGCTCGTCGAGTGGCAGATACCAGTTTTTAGTCTTGCGCAGCACCGGTTTTGAGCCGCTGATTGCCGACTGCGGGTTTATCAGCTCTGTCGGGTCGAGGTCGGAGCCGCATTTCTCGCACTGGTCTCCGTAAGCCTTGGGGTTGTGGCAGTGGGGGCACTCGCCCGTGATGTATCGGTCGGCGAGAAACTGTTTTGCCTCCTCGTCGTAGTACTGTTCGCTTTCTTTCTCCGTCAGTTTGCCGTCGTCATATAGTTTGCGGAAGAAGTCGGCGGCAAATTTATGATGTGTCTCCGATGTCGTGCGGCTGTATATGTCGAAACTGATGCCGAAGTCCTCGAAGCTCTTTTTAATCATTCCGTGATAGCGGTCTACCACGTCTTGCGGCGTGATGCCTTCCTTGCGTGCCCTGATGGTGATTGGCACGCCGTGCTCGTCGCTGCCGCCGATGAACACCACGTCCTGCTTTCTCAGTCTGAGATAGCGCACATAGATGTCTGCCGGCACGTATACTCCGGCCAGATGCCCGATATGCACACCGCCGTTGGCATAGGGCAGTGCCGCCGTCACGGTGGTGCGTTTAAACTGTTGCTCTTTCATTATGGTTGTTTTTTATATTTTGTTCGTAATTAATATATTGTGTGCGCGACAGCGTGGAAACGTAACTGTGGCATGTCGGTCTTGTCCCTCTTTCTGTCACATTCCTTGTCTTTATATAGCAGACATGAAATATTGATGTTGTGAGTTCACACCGATAACTGTCACATTTCTTGGCCTATATACGCAAACATGATGCCGACAGTTTGCCGGATGATATTCATCCGTACCGCCTGCCGTACCTGCCGGCTTGTGGCAGGCTGGCTTTATACCCTGCAAAGTTAATAAAAAAACGTGATTTCTGCGAAAAAAGCATACGTTTTAATCATCGGATTATATAAGTAAGGATAATCCGTGTGCGTTGTTTTACATGCGGAGTGGACATTCTGTCATGGCAAGCGTGTATGCTTTTTATGCCTTTGCCGTACATATTTTTTTGTTTATATATCGTGCCATACCCTGCTGTCTCCCGTTGCTGTCCGTATTGGATGGCTGTAAATCAGTTTGCTTGTCGGATTAAAGTTTGCTTGTTAAAATAAAGTCATGATGTCGCGGGTGCATATTTATGCAGAACAGGTCGTTCTTATATGCAAAAGTGATTTGTTTGCCCCTTTTCATTCAAGGGATAAATAGGGAATTCTGTTATCTTGTGTATTGTATAGGCCGCTTGTTGTGCGCCACCCGTTGATAAGTGCATAAATATGCATATTCGGGTGCCGCTTTTTGTGTCGCTCTCTTTCTGTTTGTAAATATTTATCATTGCCGTTGTGCGTTTGTGGTTTGTTTTCGGGTGCAGATATGCAGGAAAAGAAGCCCCCTCTGTCGGGCATATTGTCGCGATGCGCCTTGCGAAGCGTTTGCCCAAAATCTTTATGCACATAATATGCAAAACAAAATCGTTCAAAATGAAATATTTATTTCGCAATAGGTTGAAATTTACAGTCTTTTCGCCCCTTTTTGTGTCGTTTTGTTAAAATATGACGGTTAAAAGACGTTTTTCTGCGTTTTTTTTTTGTTAAAAGACAATTAAAAGCTAACTTTGCACACTAATAAAATTAAGGTAATTTAGTTTTTTAAGGATTTACAAGTGAAGAAATTTTTATTGACATTGTTGTGCGTGCTGATAAGCACAAGCGCAATTTTTGCTCAGGGCGGAAGCGTGAGCGGTACTGTTGTGGACGAGAACGGAGAACCCGTTATCGGTGCGTCAGTGCTTGTCAAGGGAGCAAAGACGGGTGTCGTGACAGACATCGACGGTAAGTTCTCCTTGCCAAATTCCGCAGGCAAAACAATTGTCGTTTCCTACATCGGTTATGACAAGAAAGAGGTAAAGGGAAAGAACGGTGTGAGAATATCCCTGTCGGGCAATGCCACACAACTTGACGGTGTTGTCGTGACGGGTATGCAAAAGATGGACAAGCGTCTTTTTACCGGTTCTACCACAAAGATCGATGCTTCATCTGCAAAGCTTGATGGTGTGGCCGACGTGAGTCGCTCGCTCGAAGGACGTGCCGCCGGTGTGTCTGTGCAGAATGTTAGCGGTACGTTCGGTACGGCTCCCAAAATCCGTGTCCGTGGTGCGACATCTATTTACGGTAGTTCAAAACCGTTGTGGGTGGTCGACGGAGTAATCATGGAAGACGTTACGGAAGTCGATGCGGACGCTCTTTCATCAGGAGATGCCGCCACATTGATATCAAGTGCCATCGCAGGACTTAATGCCGACGACATCGAGAGTTTTCAGATATTGAAAGACGGTTCGGCTACATCTATATACGGTGCACGTGCCATGGCCGGTGTGATTGTTGTTACTACAAAGCGTGGTAAGGCCGGTACATCCAAAATCAGTTATACCGGTGAGTTCACAATGCGTCTTAAGCCGAGTTATACGCAGTTCAACATCATGAACTCTCAGGAGCAGATGTCTGTATATAAGGAGATGTACAACAGCGGATATTTTTCTTTTATGAACTCTTACCGTGCATCGAGCAGCGGTGTGTTTGGAAAGATGTATCACTTGATGAACGAGTATGATGCCTCGTCGGGAAAATTCGGATTGCCCAATACGCCTGAGGCCATGAATGCGTATTTGCGTGAGGCGGAGTATAGAAATACAGATTGGTTTGATCTTCTTTTCTCAAATGCGATTTCTCAGAACCACTCTATCAGTATGAGTTCAGGTACCGACAAAGCCCAGTATTACACGTCTTTCAGCTACATGAACGATCCGGGATGGTCTAAGAAATCAAAAGTGGAGCGTTATACCGCAAATATCAACGCCCTTTACAATATCAGCGACAAGGTTACTCTTAACATGATCGGCAACGCAAGTTACCGTAAGCAGGAAGCTCCCGGAACGGCGAACAGAAGTGTTGACGCTTTTACCGGTACCGTGTCTCGTGATTTCGATATCAACCCGTATTCTTATGCGATAAATACTTCTCGCACACTCGACCCCAATGAGTTCTATCTTAGAAACTACGCTCCGTTCAATATCTTCGACGAATTGAACAACAACTACATGGATCTTGATGTGATAGACCTTAAATTCCAAGGCGAGTTGAAGTATAAGCCGGTGAGAAAAGTTGAACTGTCCGCTCTTGTGGCATACAAGGTGTCTACATCCACACAGGCTCATAACATCACCGAGAACTCAAATCAGGCAATGGCATTCCGCGCCATGGACGACGCTACAATCCGTGACAATAACCCTTGGTTGTATAAAGATCCGGATCACGCCAACAGTCTGCCAGAGACAGTCCTTCCTCAAGGCGGTTTCTATCGTGAGACGAAGTATAAGATGAACAGCTGGGACTTCCGTGCCACGGCAAGCTACAATGATGTATACAACGATATACATATACTCAACCTTTATGGCGGTATGGAAATAAACAATACAGACCGTAGCCGTTCATACTTTAACGGTGTGGGAATGCAGTATGGTATGGGTATGCTCGGTAGTTACGATTATAATTACTTTAAGCAGGCGAGCGAAGAGAACTCAATGTACTACTCGCTGTCAAACACATACAACCGTGAGGTTTCGTTCTTCGGGACAGCCACATATTCATATAAAGGCCGTTATACCATCAACGGAACAATGCGTTATGAGGGTAGCAACCGACTCGGAAAGTCACGCAGCGCACGCTGGTTGCCGACATGGAATATATCAGGAGCATGGAATGCCCACGAGGAGCCATGGTTCGAAAAGCAGAACGTGTTGACACATGCTACGTTGAAAGCTTCTTACTCGCTCACAGGTGACAAGCCGGCTGTGACAAACTCGCAGATAATTATCACCAGCTATAACGCATGGCGTCCTTATTCGCAAGACAAGGAGACCGGACTTCAGATTTATGATTTTGCCAATCCCGACCTTACATACGAGAAAAAGCATGAGTTCAACATCGGTGTAGACCTTGGCTTCCTCAAAAACCGTATTAATGTTTCGTTCGATTGGTATACTCGTAACAATTACGACCTTATCGGTCCAAAGAGAACATCGGGTGTTGACGGCTCTATCCTGAAATTCGCTAACGTGGCCACAATGAAGTCATACGGTGAGGAATTTACTCTTAGCACGAAGAATATCGTGAACAAAGACTTCACATGGTCATCAGACTTTATCTTCTCACATACCAAAAGCGAAGTTACGGAGCTTGACGCGCGTAACCGTGTTATCGACCTTGTGTCGAATACCGGATTTACTTCGGCCGGATATCCCTACCGCTCGCTTTTCTCATTCGATTTCAGAGGATTGAACGAGGCCGGTATGCCTACGTTTGTGAACGAGAAGGGAGAGGTTACGGTGAGCGACATAGACTTCCAGTCTTATACTACGGACCACCTTGTTTATGAAGGACCTACAGATCCCACCATTACAGGTTCGTTTGGTAATACATTCTCTTATAAAGGATGGCACCTCAATGTCTTCATGACATATTCGTTTGGAAACGTCGTTCGTCTTGACCCGTCGTTTGCGTCTTCTTACTCAGACCTTACGGCCATGCCTAAGGAGTTTGCCAACCGTTGGACGGTGCAGGGAGACGAGAAGAGAACCACAATACCTGCGATTGCCGACTTGCGTCAGCAGCAGAACGACCAGTATCTCTATAAGGCATACAATGCATACAACAACTCGACAGACCGCGTGGCAAAGGGTGACTTCATCCGTATGAAGGAGATTTCGCTTTCTTATGATTTCCCGAAGAATTGGATCGGACATCTCGGACTGACCAGTGCCAGTGCCAAGTTGCAGGCTACAAACCTGTTCCTGATATATTCGGATGATAAGCTTAACGGACAGGATCCCGAGTTCTTTAATTCCGGTGGTGTGGCTCTGCCTATGGCAAGACAGTTTACATTCACGTTGCGTTTGGGGATATAATTAAAATATGAAATTAAAAATTATGAATAATATATTTAAATATGCCGCAATATCGGCTTGCGCCGTTTTGTCGATGACATCATGTGATGATTTTCTTGACAAACTGCCTGATGACCGTGCCGAGCTGAACACAGAGGAAAAGATAAACAAGTTTTTGGTATCGGCATATCCGTCGGCAACAAACGCCATGGTCATGGAGACAAGTTCAGATAACATGACGGATAATGGCTCATCATACAGTACCACGCTTCTCATGGAGCAGTTGTACCGTTTCCAGAAAGTGGAAGATCAGGATAATGACTCACCATATTTTTTGTGGAACAGATACTATGAGTCAGTTGCTACCGCCAATGAGGTTCTTGCCGCGATAAACAGATTGGGAGGACCCGATGCCATGAGACCGCAGTGGGCCGAGGCAAAACTCTGCCGTGCGTTGTCTATGTTCATGCTGGCCAATACGTTCTGTATGGGATGGAATCCCGAAAAGGCCGATGAGTATCTCGGATTGCCTTATCCGCTCGAACCGGCAAAGAATATATATGAGGTATATACCCGCGGAACCCTGCGTGAATTGTATTCAAAGATAAATAAGGATATAGAGGATGCGCTTCCTTATGTTAGCGAAGACCATTACAGTGTTCCGAAGTATCACTTCAACGTTAAGGCCGCTTATGCGTTTGCCGCTCGTTTCAATCTTTATTACATGAACTATGACAAGTGCGTGGAGTATGCTTCGAAAGTGTTGGGCGACGAGCCGACATCCGTTCTGCGTGACTTCGAGCCTTATACAAAGTTCGGAAGAGAAGATATCGCAAGCCAGTATATACGGTCATCGGAAAAAGCCAATCTCATGCTTTTGGCTGTCAATTCGGGTGCAGGCCGTTATCTGTGTTCAGGATACTCGCCGCGTTTTAAGCATAATTATACCATCATCGCTTATGAGACATATTGGGTAGATTGTCCTTGGGGTAGTGGCTCCGGAGGTTCCGCCGGTCTGAACACGCTTTATTATGCATCCATGATATATGGAAACAACCAGTGTGCCACATTCCCGAAGTTTGATGAGATATTCGAGTTTACCGATAAGATAAACGGAACCGGTTTCGCCCATGTTGTTGACAACATCTTCACCGGTGACGAGACATTGCTTTGTCGTGCCGAGGCTTATGCCTTGAAGAAGGATTATGACAAGGCGGTTGCCGATATAAACCTCTGGATATCCACTCACTGCAAGGAGAAAGACGAGGATGGCGGTACTGTCCTTATGCGTCCTGTGCTGACAGTTCAGGATGTGGATAACTTTATAGAGTCTCTTGAATATGCTCCGGTTGTTCCGGAAGGCTCACGCGACCGTTCAATGCGTAAGACATTCAACCCGCAGGGTTTCACGGTCGAGGCCGGTACACAAGAGAATATGTTGCAACTCATTCTCCACATGCGTCGTATAGAGACTATGTTCCAGGGTATGCGTTTTGTTGATCTTAAGCGTTATGGAATAGAGTACAGCCACCTTGTGGCAGGCGAGGATCCGGTTACGTTCAAGGCCGGAGACCTGCGTGGAGCGATTCAGTTGCCTGACGATGTAATCATGGCGGGTATCGAGGCTAATCCGCGTGATGTGGAATAATATAAAGACTTTGAGATTATGAAAATGAAATATTTCGGTTTAATGCTGCTGCTTGCGGCGACAATGTTTCTCACCGGATGCAAGGAAGACGAGCTAAATTCGACCAGTGTGTTCGATTTCACGCCTTCGGAACAGAATGAATTTGACAGATGGTTGTTGAGAAACTACACAGATGTATATAACATCCGTTTCCAGTATCGTTATAACGACAAGGAGACAGACCATCAGTATAATGTGATTCCTGCGGAATACGACAAGTCGGTGGCTATCGCGAAGCTCGTGAGACATATGTGGCTTGAAGTTTACAATGAAGGTGTCAGTCCCGAGTTTATACGCTCGTATACTCCGCGTGTGATTCAGCTTATCGGTTCAAACGAATACTCATCCAACGGAGAGATCGTATTGGGAACGGCCGAGGGCGGATTGAAAGTAATGCTTTATGGTGTGAATAATCTTGATATAGATAATCCGTACATTAACGTGGACGATTTTTACAGAAAGCATGACGCTCTTCCGCTTGACCTTAACTACTGGTTCTTCCATACGATGCATCATGAGTTCTGCCATATCCTGACACAGAAGAAGAATTACTCTACCGATTTCCAGACTATCAGTGCGGGACAGTACCACTCTGCCGACTGGGTTAATGTAAAGGATGACAAAGCGGCCAAAGAAGGTTTTGTATCAGGATATGCCAGTGGCGAGTACAATGAGGATTTTGCCGAGACATACGCTACTTACATAACCATGTCGCCGGCCGGTTGGCAGAAGATTATCGATACCGCCGGAACTGACGGCGCCGCTATCATCAACAAAAAGCTGGCTATGGTCAGAGAGTATTTCCAGGGGAGCTGGGGGATAGATATAGATGAGGTTCGAGATATTGTCCTCAGACGTTCGTCAGAAGTGGCAACACTTGATTTACGTAATTTAGACTAAGACAATGATGAAAAAGAAATTATATAATATCTTTATGCTGCTTGTCGGTGTGGTGTCGTTTGCCGCATGTACACCGGAAGTGGACGATGCTTTCGACCAAAGCGCAGCCGAGCGTGTCGAGATGAAAATGAAAGAATGCCGTGAGGTGCTCACTTCCGCTCCTAACGGATGGCGTATGGAATACTATGCCGCGCGTACATACGGTGGATATAACGTGTTGTGTAAGTTTGAAGGAGACAATGTGACTGTAGCCAGCGAGAAAGCCGGCTCGACCCAGAATGCCGGTGTCGGTTCTGACGGCAAGGTCATAACAGCGACCTCACATTTCTCTATTATTCAGAGTCAGGGAGTTTTGCTTTCTTTCGATGAGTATAACGATGTGTTCCATTATTTCTCCGATCCGAAGAATCCCGATTATGGAGTGGCCGGTGAAGGTATGGAGGGCGACTTTGAGTTCCGTGTGGTTTCTGCCACTCCCGAGAAGGTCGAGCTGGTGGGAAAGAAGCACGAGTCACGAATCGTTATGTACCCGATAGAGGAAGGCAAGGCATGGGAAACCGTGATGGCCGAGATTGCGGCGACAGAGGACTTCATGAAATCCCGTTCCTACCAGTTTGTGGTTGACGGTGTGGAAGAGACTGTTGATGTGACATCGAATTACCGTTCGCTTATCTTCAGCTATACCGATGAGAAAGGAGAGAACCAGCGTGTCGCCGCTCCGTTTATCATAACGAAAGACGGTTATAAGATGTATAGGACGTTGAGGATGTCAGGTGTGGATATAAGCATGATAGAGCGTGGCACCACCGACGAGTACTTCAACATCAGCGGTGTGCCCGGCGCGCGTCTTTATACTTATGTGCCGACCCTGAAAGAGGCGCTCGAGACCGGTATGTGGTTTATCACTTACGAGGATTTGAGTTCCTTTGCGAAACCCGCTTGGGACAAAATGCGCGAGCACTTGAAGACCGCCGGTCCAAACAATACCAAGAACCGTCTGTATTGGGCGTTGATAGGTACGTATACCAATAAGATCGGTTTCCACATGTTGGCCGGCAACGACAATGTGCGTTGGGGTCTGAATATTAAGGCTTTGAACGAGGCAGAGGACGAAGTGGAGATTACTTCAAAACCTGCTGATGCCAATAATATAGGTAAGACCTATTTCAACAAGTATGGTCTGAAAGGTGCCTTGGAGCCGTTTATGGGAACAAGAGGCCGTAAATTCAAACTGTCTTCAGACAGTGAGCGCCATCCTTCGTATATCATTCTCACGGATATGGATGAGCCCACCAATGTGATTAAGCTTTGGGAGGAGCAGAAGAATTATCCTTATGGCGATCTTGATGCCGATAAGGATTAAAGAATAAACTTTGGAAAGCTTGCCGATTGAATGGCTGTTCGGTCGGTATGCTTTTCGAAGATATAGTTAGGAGAGATAACTAAAAAGGATTTTATATTAATATTTAAAAAATTATTGATTATGAAGAAGGTTTTACTTTTTGCTTGTTTGGCATTCGCCGCAGTTTCGGTTAATGCACAGCAGCTGAATTCCGTATCGAACAGTGTTGTCATGGCAAAGCAATACAAATCGATTTTTGCAGAGAAGGTAACTATGTCTTCCGCCGTGAAGGCTTCCGTTAAGGATATGGGTGCGCTGAAAGCGCAGATGGCCGTTTCGGCCAAGGCTCCGGCTGCCGCCGATTTGAACGGAGACTATATCGAAGACAGATATGATGAGATACATACATGTACTCCCGTAAAGATAGAGACGGCAGAAGTGAATGGCAAGACAATGGCTCTGCTTACCATCTGTAACGGTTATGCCGAGGTTGTCGGTGAGTACAATGCCGAGACCGGCCTTATCGAATGTGGAGCGCAGGTATGTTACAATCATGAGACCTATGGCAAATTCGAGATTTACAGTGTGACTGAAGAAGGCAATTTGGGTGAGGAACTCAGTTTCCAGGTTAACGACGATAAGACCATATCGGTCGTTCAGACAGATTATGTCATAATCATGGCCGACTATTCAGAGCAGGAAGGTAAGTTGCAAATCTGGGACTTCGGATGGGAAGCTAACATATATCCTATGAATGCCATTCAGATCGGTTATGAAAACAGCTCTAACACAGGTAAAAAGTGGGCGGTGACTAAGTATCCTTTGTATGTTGAGGACTATGAGACCGCCGTGGATGTATATGGTTTCTGTGGTATGGGTCTGGTTTCCATGGAAATTGCGGAAGACCTGTCTGTATCTATGGCGACCGGACAGCCTTTGGATCAATTGGCGTCCTCTCAGGATCCGGACGGTGTCTATGGCACATTAAATGTAGTCGGTGTATTGGTTGGCGAGCCGAATTCACAGGGTGACAGACCTATACAAATGGATTGGGACATAAAGGAAGTGAAAGGTGTATTGGATGCCGATACAATCTCGTTTGCCAATGATTATGGTATGTTTGCTGTTGCGACAAAACCCGATGCTGAAGAAAAGCTATATTCACGCGGTTGGTTCCAGGATGCCACGGTTGCCATGCTTGACGGTCATTTCATCACCGGCATCAAGGATGTGAATGTCGCTCTTGAGGAGAAAGGCAAGAACTCAAAGACTTATAACATGATGGGCCAGCAGGTTAACGCCGCTACCGCCAAGGGTCTTCTCATCCGTAACGGCAAGAAGTTCATCAAGAAATAATCATATACGGAAGTAAGAGAGTGATATCTCTTTTGGGATATTATCACGATAAACGGAGATAGGGTGGTGCTCATGCGGGTGCCACCCTATTTGTTTCTCGCCCGTGTGTCATGAGTATCGTTGCGTTGCATTGAAACCACTGTCTGTGCGTTATTCCCGTATCCTTTTTATTCAGCTCAGATGCGGGAGTCTTATTGTATTGTAATTATAAAGTCACGGATTTTGCCCTTCGTTTTTTCGTGAAATAGAAAACGAAGGCGATACCAGTCGATGTATGCAAGGCGATATGCGACTTTTAAAAGGCTGGCGAAAGGTGTATTTTCCCGCAACGGGATGCCAGTTGGACCGCGATTGGCCGCTGATTGCGTCGCGTTTGGATACTCGTTGGCTTGCGTTTAGCGTCTGAATGGAAGCCAACGGGACGCTAAACGGAAAATATCCGTCGGGCAGGTGGGGCTTGTTTTGTGGCGGCAGTGGGTGTGGTGTGTGTATCGGGTTGATATACAGGTGATTGTATTAAGCTGCCCGAAACTCGCTTATTTTCGGCCACGGGATTTTAATTTTAAAGCGGGCGTAATATGAGAGGCTGTTTGTCAGATTATTTCAAAAGCCGTTTGTGACGGTTTTTGGAGTACGTCCGGAAAGTTTTCCAAGTCAAGGCATTATCCGGTAATAGAGAGACTTCTGGATTACGTGTTTTATTTCCAACTCCCGTTAAAGAAATACAAGAAAGATGAACATCGGCCGTGGAAATTGGCGTGAACGGGATAAAAGCCGTATATTTGCCACATAACGATGGAAACGGAATTACATACCAGGAAAAAATAGACGCATTATGAACAGAATTGAACTTATGAAACGAGCCATAGAGCTGTCTGAAGAGAGCGTACGCATTGGAGGCGGTCCGTTCGGCGCGGTGATAGCGCGCGACGGTGAGATTATCGCCGAGGCGTCCAACAGTGTCACCACCGACCACGACCCCACGGCGCATGCCGAGGTCAGCGCCATAAGACAGGCTGCCGGGCGCCTTGGTACCCACGACCTGAGCGGTTGCGAGATCTTCACCTCGTGCGAGCCTTGCCCTATGTGTCTCGGCGCAATATACTGGGCGCACCTTGATAAGATATACTATGGCAACAACCGCATGGATGCCGCCATGGCCGGTTTCGACGACGAATTCATATACCGTGAGATCGAGCTTGATCCGGAAGACAGGCGCAAGCCCATGGAGGAGCTGATGCCTGACGAGGCCGCCCGTGCTTTCCGTCTTTGGATTGCCAAGGAAGACAAGACCGAGTATTGACCTGTAAATGCTCAAAAAACGTGCAAATAAGCACTGTTTGCGCACACAGTGGTTGATTTAGGTCAATAAGGATGTATATTTATTCATTTTTGCGGTAAAAAATATAGCAGGATACCGCCAATCGCAGTATCTTTGCATTGTCAAAAGGTTAATAGATTGTTTTAGGTTAGTAGTAATATTTATAGTTTTAGGTTTTTAGTTATTGGTAAAAAGAAAGTGTTTCAGAGGTAACACAGGCAGCCGTGAGGCTCCCTTAACTTTCAGAAGAATGTTAGTATCAGTATTAGTTATTACTGTCGGCCGTGTAACTGCGGCGGCAGGCTTTGGCAAGAGGCCAAAGTGTTTTTAGAAAACAAATATTGTACATAGGAACGGATGCCGTTGCTCGATGAGAGTGGCGGCATTTTTTTTGCTCTTTTCGGGGCCTTGGCGGAATATATTGAGGGTGGAGATACTTTATCCGATGGTGAGGATGATGTGTGGGTGGGTATACTATTGTATGTCCTGCATTATTTTTTTTAATTCAATTTAACATTCGGTTGCGGTAAAAAAGGATTATTTTATATACCTTTGCCATAAACTATGACATGCGTGCGCCGCTCGTTTTGCCATGATATGGCATGAGGCGTGCGCCGGACGAGACTGCAATAATATAAAACAGACAGGACTTACATATCAATTTTAATTCAACCAATAAAAACTAAAGGAAATCATGAGAAGTAAATCATTTGTGACAGATCTGCTCCGTACAGGCAGATTTTTCGTGTTTGCCGCAATGGCGGTATGTTCGGTAACGGCTTGTTCGAGCGATGACGACGGTGATGGAGGCGATGGCGGAAACGGCAGCTCGTCGTTCGAGGTGCCCAAGTATGAGGCCGACGCGGCCAAGTATGTCGTGAACGACGCCGATGAGAATATGGAGTCGATAGAGCTTACGGCATCCGGCAACTATATCGTCACTTTGCGCGACTCACAGGCCGGTATGCCTCCGGCGACCGTCAAGACCCCGAAGACCATTACCATTGGCGGCCATAAGGTGCCTGTTCCGGAACTGATGAAATCGGCTTGCGTGTCGGAGGCACGTACCCGCCACTACTCCAATATAGCTTACGGCAAATACACCAAGACGGGTCCCGACAGCTATAACCTTGCCGGGTTCGGCACCGTTACTGTCACACGCGACTCACAGGGACGCGCCATGTCGCTCACAATCGCTGTCAACGGCGGTGCGCCGAAAGATGTGCGGGTGACGCAGCAGAATGCCGATATCAACAGCGCCAAGTCCAATATGCTCTGCCGCACGTGGACTCTGAACGGATACCGCGCCATACAGAAAATCAACGGGCGTACCATCATCGACTTCAAGGGCAAGACGCTGAGAGACATTTTCAACCAGCTCCGCGACTATGCCAAGGCCCATGACGAAGAGTTTGACCCGTCTGAATGGGTGTTCGAGGAGTCTGAGTATAATGTGATAGGCGCCAAGCAGATCATATTCACCAAGACCGGAACCTACATGGTGCTCTATGAGGACGACCAGCTGGCCGTATCCACATGGAAGTGGCAGAATGAGGCTGCCGGCATACTGCGCTATTCATGGAATCCTAACGACTTTTACGATGAGTGGACAAGCGGCGAGGTGTATGTCAGGTTCCTGGACAATACGTGTCTTCTGGGCGATGTGGAGATTGACGAGGAAGACGGATTTAAATATGAGATGGGACTATACTATATCATGAATGAGGCAAAATAATCATCCTCAAGTTTTTTTTCATGTCATGCAACCGCCTCCCGGAATCGTGCCCGGGAGGCGGTTTCGCTACCGGCTGAAAGCCACCTTTGCCATTATTTCCCCCTCTGTCTCAGCCTGCTGACGCTGCGTCCCGGCTCCGTCGGACGACAGCCCTCGGCTACCCGCCGCTCTTCCTGTTTCACGTTCATTGCGCGTCCCATTCCGTCTGTCGTTGTGACCCCTTGGCTGCGGTTGAATGCCGGCTTTCCTTTTTGGTTAAAAGTAATACAAGTAAAGGGTGGGAACGGTTCGGGAGAGACATGGCGGCTACTGCATTGCAAACGGTTTTCCATGTTAAAAAACAATAAATATTTGTTTTGCGCAAGTCGGTATATATTAAATAATGAGAAAAAGAAGTAACTTTGCAGTCCGATTATTCAGGGGAACTCTTAGAACCCTGCGGGCGGAGTGTTAATAGCCGTGTCTTTGGCCGGACACGACGGTTAGTGAATCGCCGTCCATGCGGCACGCTTGAACAGACTATCATGCGTGGCGCCGATGAATAAAAGAAAATGTTTTTTAGTAGTAAAATTTAAAAACTGAAATGAACACTTTAAGTTACAAGACTATTTCCGTAAACAAGGAAACAGCTAAGAAAGAGTGGGTTGTAATCGACGCAAGCGACCAGATTGTGGGTCGTCTCTGCTCGAAGGTAGCCAAGTTGCTCCGCGGAAAGTACAAGCCTACTTTCACTCCCCACGTGGACTGTGGAGACAACGTGATTATCATCAACGCACAGAAAGTTGTATTCTCCGGCAAGAAGGAGACAGACAAGGTTTACACACGCTATACCGGTTATCCCGGCGGACAGCGTTTCAATACGCCCGCCGAGCTTCGCAAGCGCGAGGATGGCGCCGAGCGTATCATCCGTCACGCCGTGAAGGGTATGCTGCCGAAGGGTCCCCTTGGCCGCAGCCTGATGGGCAACCTCTACATATATGAGGGCACAGAGCACAAGCACGAGGCACAGAAGCCGAAGTCAATAGATATTAACCAGTATAAATAAAGCTAAGGAAGATGGAAGTAGTTAATGCAATTGGTCGCCGTAAGAGTGCCGTGGCACGTGTTTACGTAAGCGAAGGAACAGGCAAGATTACGATCAACAAGAAAGACGTAACGGAATATTTCCCCTCAGCCATCTTGCAGTACGTGGTGAAACAGCCGCTGGAACTGCTCGAAGTGCTCGAGAAATATGATATAAAGGCAAATCTCGACGGTGGCGGTTTCACAGGCCAGAGCCAGGCTCTGCGTCTCGCTATTGCCCGCGCCCTCGTGAAAATCAACGCTGAAGACAAGAAAAACCTCAAAGATCACGGATTCCTCACTCGCGACTCTCGTGCCGTTGAGCGTAAGAAGCCGGGTCAGCCGAAGGCTCGTCGTCGCTTCCAGTTCAGCAAGCGTTAATGTCATGCGTTGCGTGCCGACCGGTAGTATCCTGCGGATATTCATTGCCGGCCGCGCTGAACGTGTTTAGCATCTAAACCGGCGGGATTCGGGCGGCAATCCCCGGCACTTGTAGTGCTATGCCTCCCATTAATATTATTATAATGTGGATTGGCGTGCCGCGAGACTACCCGCAGGCTGATTCTAACAGACAAGAATTAAAAAAGAAAGTAAACAACAATTTAAAGAAACAAAGAAAATGTCAAGAACAAATTTTGATATGTTGTTGCAGGCCGGATGTCATTTCGGTCACCTGCGCCGCAAGTGGAACCCCGCAATGGCTCCCTACATCTACACAGAGCGTAACGGAATCCACATCATCGACCTCCACAAGACCGTAGCCAAGGTTGACGAGGCTGCCGAGGCACTCAAGCAGATTGCCAAGTCAGGAAAGAAAATCCTGTTCGTCGCTACTAAAAAACAGACAAAGGAAATCGTGGCCGAGAAGGCAACGAGCGTAAACATGCCTTACGTTATCGAGCGTTGGCCGGGCGGTATGCTCACCAACTTCCCCACAATCCGCAAGGCAGTGAAGAAAATGGCGAACATCGACAAGCTGATGAACGACGGCACATACTCAAACCTCTCTAAGCGTGAGCTTCTGCAAATCACACGCCAGCGCGCCAAGCTCGAGAAGAACCTCGGTTCTATCGCCGACCTGACACGCCTGCCCTCCGCGCTTTTCGTTGTGGACGTGATGAAAGAGGCTATCGCCGTGAAAGAGGCTAACCGTCTGGGAATACCTGTATTCGGTATCGTAGACACAAACTCTGACCCGAAGAACGTTGACTTCCTCATCCCGGCAAACGACGACGCGAAAGACAGCGTGGAGACAATTCTCGCTGCTTGCTGCGCGGCGATAGCCGAGGGTCTCGAAGAGCGCAAGGCAGAGAAAGCCGACGAGAATGCCGCTCAGGCACAGGCCGAGGCTGAAGCAGGCGAGGAGAAGCCCCGCCGCGCACGCAAGGCCCGCAAGGACGCTCCCAAGGCAGAGGAGGCGTAACAGCCCTGCCGACAAGGAAACATCATTAATCATCATTTAAATCAAAAAGAACAATTATGGCTGTATCAATAGCTGATATACAGAAACTCCGCAAGATGACCGGCGCAGGTCTTTCTGACTGCAAGAAAGCGCTCAACGACGCTGAGGGAGATTTCGACAAGGCAGTAGAGAAAATCCGTGAGAAAGGTCAGGCTATCGCCGCAAAGCGCAGCGACCGCGAGACTTCAAACGGTTGTGTTCTCGTCAAGTCAGAGAACGGCTTCTCGGCAATAGTAGCCTTGAAGTGCGAGACAGACTTCGTGGCCAACGGCGCAGACTATATCAAACTGACGCAGGACATCCTCGATGCCGCTGTTGCCGCAAAGGCCAAGAACATCGAAGAGGTGCTCGAGCTGACACTCGCCGACGGCACAAAGGTGCAGGAGGCGGTTATCGCACGCTCTGGTATCACCGGTGAGAAGATGGAGCTTGACGGCTACAACTTCATTGAGGGCGACAACGTGTCTGTATACGACCACATGAACAAGCACTTGCTTTGCACCATGGTTCAGACCAACAAACCCGCAGAGGAGCAGGCTCACGCCATCGCCATGCAGGTGGCTGCCATGAACCCTGTCGCTCTCGACGAGGCAAGCGTACCTCAGGAGGTGAAAGACACCGAGCTGAAGGTAGCTATCGAGAAGACCAAGGAAGAGCAGGTGGCAAAGGCTGTGGAGGCCGCTTTGAAGAAAGCCGGTTTCAACCTCTATATCGCAGAGAACGAGGAGCACCTCGCCGAAGGCATCGCCAAAGGTAACATCACCGAGGCTCAGGCCGACGAGATTCGCGAGCTGAAGAAGACGACAGCCGAGCAGAAAGCTGCCAACCTGCCCGAGCAGATGGTACAGAACATCGCAAAGGGACGTATGGCAAAGTTCTTCAAGGATTCATGTCTGCTCAACCAGGAGTTCATCCAGGACAGCAAGCAGACAGTTACGGACTACTTGAAGGCTTGCGACAAGGAACTTACTGTCGTTGCGTTCAAGCGTTTCACACTGCGCGCTGAATAAAACCAGTTCCGTGTACGCACGGAAAGTAGAATGATAAGAGGGTCAAGCGGCCGGGCGCAAGCTCTGCTTCTTGGCTCTTTTTGTCATTGTTGGAAGTGAAGTCAGTAGTTTTGGGGAGTGAAGAAAGGGATTTTGGAAGTTAAAGGAGGAATTTTTAGAAGTTAAAGAAGTGAAGGAAGTTAAAGAAGTTAAAGGACAATAGCTTATGAAGAGAAACTATATATAATATGGCGAAACTTGATAGGAAGCGGAAAGGATGTATCAGTAGGTATTGTCCTTTAACTTCTTTAACTTCCTTCACTTCTTTAACTTCTAAAAATTCCTCCTTTAACTTCCAAAATCCCTTTCTTCACTTCCCAAAAAAATCTTTCTTAACTTCCAAAAACCACTTGCATAACGTCTTAAAAAACTTTCAAAACAAAACGAATTATGAAAATATTTGCGGTAGGAATGAACTATATCCAGCACAATAAAGAGCTGGACGGAGCGTTATATAAACCGGAGAGTCCTGTTATATTCACCAAGGCCGACTCCGCATTGCTGAAAGACAAGAAACCGTTTTTCATTCCTGACTGGATGGGGCGGGTAGACTATGAGACCGAGATTGTGGTGCGTATATGCCGCCTCGGCAAGAGTATTCCCGAGCAATTCGCCCATCGCTATTACGATGCCGTGACGGTGGGAATAGATTTTACGGCACGCGATTTGCAGAAAAAACTGCGTGATGCCCGGCTGTCATGGGACTTATGCAAGGGGTTTGACGGCTCGGCGGCCATCGGGGAGTGGGTCGGCAAGGATAAGTTCAGGGACATACAAGCCCTGCGTTTCCATCTCGACATAAACGGACAGACGGTACAGGAAGGCTGTACGAGCGACATGCTCTTCCGCATAGACGAGCTCGTGGCCTATATAAGCAGATTTTTCACCTTGAAGACCGGTGACATCATATACACGGGAACGCCCGCCGGAATAGGGCCGGTGCATATCGACGACCGTCTGACGGGATATATAGAAGACAGAAAAGTACTGGAATTCAACTGTAAATGACGAAAAGACAAATCCTGATATTTGCCATATTTCTGTGCGGTATCGTGAAAACGGCTGCGCAGGAGTTTTTCAACCTGACGGCCGAGCAAGTCAGGATAGACACCCTCTTGCCTCATTTCAGTTATTCGAAAGACCTCGGTTATCATTATCCGGACTCGGTATACGACGTGAAAATAGAGTATCCCGAGTTTATCGACATGGCCGATGACGATATAGATAAATACCGTAAAATCACGGGCGACCTGCCTCCGGAGCTTCCTGAGGTGAATGTGTCGGTATCGGTATCGCGCAAACGCGGTTCGCTCGACGTGTCGTTCGTGCCGCTTGTGTTTCGTGACGGCAGATACAAGAAGCTCGTCAGTTTCATGCTATCCTTTAAAGCGCTGCCCGCAAAGAACGCCGTTCGGGGGGTAGGCAAGTCAATGCGCTATAACGATCCGGCAGAAAGATATGCCGGGCACTCTGTGCTCGGGAGTGGGACATGGGCGAAAATCCGTGTGCCGGCAAGCGGAGTATATCATCTCTCGGATGCCCTTATACGCCAGGCCGGATTTTCAGACATGTCGAAGATCAGGGTTTACGGATATGGCGGATACATGCAGCCGGAGCGGTTGGACGGTGATTATCTCGCGGCGACGGACGACCTGCGGCAAGTGGCTACGTATACAGCCGGCGGCAAGCGTTTTTTCTATGCCCGAGGCCCGGTGCGATGGGTTGATGGTAACGACCGTGAGCGCAATCCTTATTCGGACTACGGATATTATTTCATCACCGAAAGCGACGGCGAGGCACTCACTGCGGACAGCGCGGCCTTTTTCGGCGGTTTTTATCCGGCAGGCGAGGACTATAACACGCTGTATGAGGTAGACGACTATTCGTGGTATCACAGCGGTCGCAACCTTTATGATTCACGGGTGTTTACCGTAAACACGCCTAATGATTATTCGCTTGACGCAGCCGGACCGTCGGCTGTCGGAAGGCTGAGGGTGGTGATGACGGCCGATGTGTCGTCTGCCGCCACCATACATGTGAACGACAGCCTGGCCGGGACGATTACCGTAGGGACAACCAAAGACCCCAATGGCTTGGCCAATAGGGGCAGTGTGGTGCTTGACGTGCTCAACCTGAAACCAGCCAACAAGATTACAATAACGCAGACACGGGGCGGTGTCATGCGTCTGGACTATATGACATTGCATACCTACAAGCCCAGGGCGGTGCCCGATCCGGCGGTAGACAACATGCCGGTGCCGGAGTATGTGCACCGCATCACCAATCAGGATTTGCATGCGGACGGCCCGGCCGACATGGTGATAATAATTCCGACGACACAGAAGATGCGTGCGCAAGCCGAGCGCTTGAAAGCCATACATGAGCTTAACGACGGCATGAGGGTGCGCATAGTGCCGGCAGATGAGCTGTACAATGAGTTTTCGAGCGGCACGCCGGATGCCACGGCTTACCGCAGATATATGAAAATGCTCTACGACAGGGCGGCGACCGATGATGACGCGCCCAAGTATCTGTTGCTCTTTGGCGATGCGGCATGGGACAACAGGATGCTTACTTCCACATGGCGTAACTACTCTCCCGATGATTTCCTGCTGTCGTTTCAGAGCAGGAACTCGGTGAGCAAGACGCACAGCTATATCTCCGACGATTTCTTCTGCCTGCTCGATGACGGTGAAAGGATATTCAACGGAACGGAAACGGAATCTGTTGAAAATCCTGATGCCGACCGGTATAATTTCAGGGGTAAGCCTGATGTGGCTGTCGGACGGTTGCCGGTCCGTACCCCGGAAGAGGCTTCTGTCATTATAGACAAGATTGAGGCGTATATCGGCAACCGCACAGCCGGCTCATGGCAGAACACGACCGTTTTTCTTGGCGACGACGGAGACAACAACATACACATGGACGGAGCGGACAAAACGGCCGGCACGTTGGAGGCAAGGACTCAGAGTTTTGACATCAAGAAAATAATGTGGGACGCATACAAGCGTGAGACATCATCGACGGGCTCGAGATATCCTGATGTTGAGCGTGCCGTAAGGCAGTATATGACGGATGGCGCGCTTCTGATTAACTATACTGGACACGGCTCGCCAGTGCTGTTGTCGCATGAGCAGGTGGTGAAACTGCACGATTTCGCAAGTACTTCGACAGCAAATCTGCCCTTATGGTTTACCGCCGCGTGCGATATAATGCCGTTCGACGGGCAGGAAAGCAATATCGGTGAGACGGCAATGCTGAACAGAAACGGTGGCGCCGTGGCATTCATCGGCACCACACGCACGGTATATGCCAACTATAACGAATATCTCAACAAGGCGTTCATCATCGAAATGTTCGGTAATGCGGATGAGAACATCTCGATAGGAGAGGCCCTTCGCAGAGCCAAGAATGACATGGTAAGCCCTTCCTCGGGAGGATACTCCAATGATTACACAGACAATAAGCTGCATTTCGCGCTTTTGGGAGACCCGGCCTTGAAACTGTGCAAGCCCACATTCGCGGTCGAGATAGACAGTATCGGAGGAAAGAAAGCCGACGGCAGCGAGCCGGTCACCCTTAGGGCCGGCCAGGCCGTGACCGTGATTGCCCATGTGAAAGACAAGGGACATACGCTGACAGACTTCAAGGGAGTCATGGCCGCCACGGTGAAAGACATCAAAGAGACAATCGTATGCCGTGCCAATGAGACCGGAAACACGTCAAGGGCGTTTAAGTATGAAGACCGTACCGGCATAATCTTTCATGGAGCGGATAGCGTGAGAGACGGTCGTATCGAATTCTCTTTTATCATTCCGAAAGACATTAAATACAAGAATGGAAACGGGCAGATAATCATTTATGCCGTAAACGGCGACAAGACGAAGACCGCTCACGGCTCGAACGACGGCTTCATGCTCAACGGCTCGGTAGAGGCCGCCGCCGACTCGATAGGCCCGTCGATATATTGTTATCTTAATTCGACAGCGTTTACCAACGGTGATAATGTCAATCCCACGCCGCATTTCTTTGCCGAGATATACGATGAGAGCGGAATAAACTCTTCCGGTGGCGGAATAGGCCATGATCTTGAACTTATAATAGACGGAGATATGTCGAAAACGTA
This sequence comes from Prevotella sp. PTAC, assembly GCF_013166535.1. Lineage (NCBI taxonomy): Bacteria > Pseudomonadati > Bacteroidota > Bacteroidia > Bacteroidales > Prevotellaceae > Prevotella > Prevotella sp. PTAC. The sequence continues at coordinate 58,668 of NZ_JABKKK010000012.1, read as the reverse complement.
TAATCTCAACGATTGTTTCACATACGATTTCGGAAGCTATAAGAACGGAACTCTCGGTTACAGTATACCCAGATTGGAGCCGGGGCGCCATAGATTGCTTTTCCGGGCGTGGGATATCCTCAACAATTCGTCTGTGGCAGAGCTTACGTTCAATGTCGTGGAAGGGCTTGGTCCTAATATCATCAATGTCGATTGCACACGCAATCCCGCCACAACGTCCACATCGTTCCGCATAGTGCATGACCGTGCGGGATGCCATGTGAATGCGTTGATAGAGATATTCGACATGTCGGGACGCTTGCTTTGGACGCATGCGAGAGACGGAATGCAGGCAGACAATACGATGACGATAGACTGGGACCTCACCATCGACGGCGGACGGCCGCTTGGTACGGGGGTATATCTGTATCGGGTGAATATCTCGGGCGATGGCAGCTCCTACACTTCAAAGGCCAAGAAATTGATTGTAATAAGCAATAAATAGGCCTGTCGCCACGTTTATAGATTAGTGTTTATGAACATTTCATGAATTATAATCAATCATCAGGAGATTTATGCCCTGCAAATCCGACAATTTATAATCGGCGGTTTCGCAATTCATAATCGGCGGTGCGGCATCTTAATAATAAACCATTTCGTAAATTACAAACCATAATATCACAGATGAACAGCAGACTCAGAATATCCATACTCTCGGCGTTGACGCTCATTTGCCTTTGTGCAGAGGCGCAAGACGATAAATTGCAACAATTCAATCCGGTGGAGCATGCCGTGATTTCACAGACCATTGCCCCCGACGCACGTGCGGCCGGTATGGGTGATGTGGGTGCGGCTACCGACCCGGATGTGACGTCCCAGTTCTGGAACCCGGCCAAATACCCGTTCTGTATCAGCCGTGCCGGAGTGTCGCTCAATTACACCCCATGGCTGCGTCAGCTTGTGAGCGACATCGATCTGGCCTATGTTACCGGCTATTATCGTATCGGAGATTACAGTGCGGTGTCAGGTTCTATCAGATATTTCTCTCTCGGTGAGGTGTTCACCGACGTAGGTTCCGACGGTGAAGGCGATATGAGTGTCAAGCCTTACGAGATGTCTATGGACGTGGCTTACTCGCTGATGCTGAGCGAGAAGTTCTCGATAGCCGCCGCGATACGCTGGATCTACTCCGACCTGCGTTATGACTATTCTGAAGATTCTTCGCCTGCGTCAGCCTTTGCCGCCGACCTTGCCATGTACTATAATAACTATCTGAACATTGGCAGCCGTGAGTGTCAGCTCGGTCTGGGTATGAATATAAGCAATATCGGTAGCAAGATAACCTATTACGGCGATGACCGCAGCCAGTTTATTCCTGCAAACCTCCGTATCGGAGCGGCGCTGATGGTGCCGATAGACGAGTATAACCGTTTCACCATAGCGGCGGACGCCAACAAACTGCTCGTGCCCACGGTGCCGAAGCAGATGGAAGGCGAGAGCGCGTCTGACTATCAGGACCGTGTAATCCGCGAATATAGTGATGTCGGTTCGATATCAGGTATATTCAAGAGTTTCGGTGATGCTCCCGGCGGATTCAAGGAAGAACTTGAGGAGATACAGTGGAGCGTGGGAGCCGAATATGTTTATCATGATCAGTTCTCTCTGCGTGCCGGTTATCATCATGAGAGCGAGAGTAAAGGAAACAGGAAGTATTTCACTCTCGGAGGCGGTTTCCGGATGAATGTGTTTTCGCTTGACGTGGGATATGTGATTTCCACGGCGCAGAGCAACCCGCTCGACCAGACCCTGCGCTTTTCTCTGGCGTTTGATATGGATGGCATTAAAGACCTCTTCAGACGGTAAGATGCCTTTTACCGGGACATGCTGATACGTCAGTCTTTGGATTCGGGTGTTATATCCCGTCTGGCAGGACATTATTTTGCCTTCGGATGAGTATCATTCCGTTTTATGTTGAGTGTCATTTTACTTCCGTATGGCAGCCATGTAGCTTTTGAGTGATAATCATATCGCTTATAAACAATGGTAATGTTATTTTAATGGTAATGAAATTCGCCTGTTGGCGGTAAACAATATGATTATGAACGGTTACAGAATAGGTTTCGGTTTCGATGTGCACAAGCTCGTAGAGGGCCGCGAACTCTGGATGGGCGGTATAAAGATTGGCCATACTCACGGCCTGCTCGGACACAGCGATGCCGATGTGCTGATACATGCCGTGTGCGATGCCCTGCTGGGTGCGGCCAATATGCGTGACATCGGCTACCATTTTCCCGACACATCGGAGGATACTCTCAATATAGACAGCAAGATATTGCTCCGCAAGACAATCGGTCTCATAGCATCCAAAGGTTACTCCGTGGGTAATATAGATTGTACGATATGTGCCGAGCGTCCGAAGATGAATCCGCATATACCGGCGATGTGTAAATGTCTTGCCGAGGTCATGGGAACGGATGAGGACTGTATTTCCATCAAGGCCACTACCACCGAGCGTCTCGGATTTACCGGCCGTGAGGAAGGAATAAGTGCGTACGCTGTGGCTTTGATAACGAAAGACTGTTGACTTTCGGTATTTTTTGTCTTTGTAGCTAAAATCATAAGGCGCGGGAAACATTATGTTTTTTGCGCTTTTTTATGTTCCAACGTGAAGTATGAAATGAAACTTAATAGTAAAATGATAGGCTGTAAGGATAAAAAAACGTATCTTTGTGCCGTATACGAATAGCTGTGGATGCTTGCGGAAGTATGTTTATGCCATAGTAAAGCGTCGGTGTTTAAGTAAAGAAAGATGGTGTTATGCTGGAGAAAGACTATATAATGCGCCTTGTACGTGAGTTTGGAGAGGCTGTCGCTCTACTGCTGAATAAGAGTGTGAGGAAGCAACAGGAAGAAATACAGCATATGTATAACGGCTATGTAGGCCCTTATGAGTTTTATCACACGGCGGCATTGGAAGATGTCATGGACAGCTTCGGGCAGTTTCCTGAAGACGAGCGACTGCCGCGCATGGAGATGCTCGCCAGATTGTACTATGTCGAGGCCGACTTGAAGACCGGCCCCATGCGCAGGATGCTGCTCGACAAGGCTCTTGCCCTTTTCATGTTTGTAGACAGGCATGATAAGACATACGACATGGACCGCATCGCAAAAATATCCGACTTGAAGCAACGGTTGGGATAGTGCCGCGATATATGTCACCGCCCGTTCCGCTTTCTTGTAAGTCATTCGGAGCGGCAGCGGGATGTGCATGTAATCAGACAAATACATTTATTATATCATAAAAGCGGGGCTCACTTCAATACTATGAAGCGAGCCCCGTTTTTTTTGATGTCCGTTGTGCCTTTTCATCGGCTTAACGGCTTTATTGCATGTTTGTCTGTATCTTTAACAGCCGGTCTGGGTTATTTGTTAATCAACCGCATGCCTGTTTTCTTTGCCGGTAACATGATTTTGGGAGCAGTCATCATCTGTCCGGTATCAATCTTTTTGCCGAAACGTGTGGCGTGCTTGTCCGCTTTCTTGGTTTTCGCTGTGCTTGGAGCGTTTGCCACGTCAGGTGTGGTGAACTTAACCTTTGTGAACGGTCCCCACTCTTTATTGGCGTTCATCGCTATTGCATAAGCGGTGTAGGTCTTGTTCGGTTCAAGTGCCCAACGGTCGTTGTCTTCTCCTATTACATCCCAGTTCGGATCGTCAAACATTGGGGGATAGTTCGGATTTTTCTCGTTTTTCAGATAGTTTTCTATCTCCTGATCCTGGGCACTTGTGTCTTCTTCTTTGTTTTCGGCCACTACCAGGTGGTAAACGAAAGTCTGGTCATTTGGTGTGAATTTGATCCATTGGTAGTATTCACCTCCTTCTTGGCCGAACTCACCGATTGTTATGTCAACCTTAGCCTCGCCCGGTCCCCCCTGTGAGGCTGTTGTCACGTATGCGTAGATTATCGGGGCGTATGTGCCGTTGGCGTCCCATGCCTGTATCGCGACTTCGTAGTCGGTGTTTGGTTTCAGATTCTTCCATTCAGTCTCATACTCACCGTCGAACGATACCTGGCTGAATTGCTTGATCATGTCGCCCATATTGTCGAAGCCCATCATCGGTCCCCACATCTCAAACTGATTCTGTGCATCGCCTTTATTGAACTGGCAGATGGCGTATGCGGCCACGTCTTCGTTGGGGGTGAACTTGCACTTGAACGAGGTTGGAGTGATGTCAGTGAAAGTGTATGCCACGTCGGGATTGCCGATAAGCGGAACTTGAGGTACTGTAAATTCGGCCTTTGAAGCCTCACAGGCCGTTCCGTAACCATCGTAACCCACTGTCATCACGGTGTAAGACGTTCCTGACTTGAAAGGTGTCTCAAAACCGGTCATCTGTCCGTTGGGGAAGTCATCCGTAAATGGGCCGATGCCACCGTTCTCTTCTATGAATGTTGCTGCTATCAGGTCGGTTGTGAGTGTATTTGCGGTGTTTGTCGGTATCACGGTTATTTTGAACGTGCGGCATGCCTCGGTCTTGATAGCCTCAATCCACAGGGTATCGCTCTGGCCGGCTTGTCCTTTCGCGAATTTGTTCACTTTCACGTCGGCGGCCACACGGCCTTCTGTCCTGAAGAATCCCACGCTGTCTATATCGTTGATGTTCCATGACTTGAACCGTCCTTGCTTGTTGAAGACAATCATTCTGTTCGGCTCTGCGGTCTGTGCGTCGGCTGCCAGTGTTATGAGAGCCATAATGAGTAGTAAGATATATTTTTTCATTTCTTTATGAATTTAAATGTGTTGTTGTTTACCTTGAATATATATACGCCTTTGGGCAGGGTGGATGTTTCAACGGGTGTGCCGTCCCAGTGTTCCGTACCCATCATTTTCCTGCCGTCTGCACTGAAAATGGAGGCCTGGGCGGTTTCGCTGATTCCGCTTGCCGACAGCATGTTGCCGTCGTAAGCAAACCTGATGTTTTGGTTGTCGTTGCCGGTGATGTTGTCGATGGCATCGGTCTTGTTCACAAACTTAATGCAGACAAGGTCGGCGAGGTTCAAGGCCGTTACGGTCTTTGCCGGCAGCGTGACAACATTCATCGCGCTTTCGTCGAAGTAGAACTTGCCGATGTCAGCCAGTTCGAACTTCTGTTGCTCGCCGCTGTGCTTCGTCACCACGACCTGTGTCTGTGCCGTGGCCGTGACTCCTGCCATCGCCAGCATGGCAACTGCCGCAATAGTAGTCTTTTTGTTCATAATTGTTGTTTTTTTTGTTTCCGTTCCGAGTATACCGTTGGTTCACTCTTCACTTTTAAATCATATTTTCGGTGACAAATATACATTAATTCTCTTTTAAAGTTTAATTTTTTGTGAAATAATTGTGAAAAATCATTGCAATTTGTTCGTGTGTTGGTTTCGTAATGTTCATTTTGAACCGTTCTCATCGTTATTGCGATGCTTTTTGGGGCTTACGTGTCATTGCCATGTAAATCGGTATGCAGTTTTGTGGGTCGGCCGGACCGGGCAGGTTTGGTGCAATACGTAAAAATAAAGTCATTGCGCAGGAGGCTCTGGACCCCGTGTTTCTTCGGCCGCCTGATTTCAATTCTCAAGGTGATCGGGTATTCGGCGGTTTTCTGTTATGTTGATTCATGGCTGTTTGGTGAAATGATTTTTTATAAACGGTTTTCTTGTGGTCGGTAGGTTATTGTGTGCATCTTTTTGTATGTCATATTTTTTAAGTACCTTTGCAGTCGTAACATTCGATTACAGAATTAAAGAAAAGACAATAATAAAATAAGAATATGAGTATAGAAAAGCAAATTTGCGGAGCCGCGCTCGAAGCCGTCAAGGCTCTCTACGGCCAGGAAGTGCCGGAGGCAATGGTGCAGTTGCAGAAGACAAAGAAGGAGTTTGAGGGCAATCTTACTCTCGTGGTATTCCCTTTCTTGAAGATGTCGAAGAAGAAGCCGGAGGATACTGCCACCGAGATTGGAGCGTATCTTGTCGGGCACTGCCCGGCGGTGGCGTCGTTCAATGTGGTGAAGGGTTTCTTGAATCTATGTATAGCATGCGGAGCATGGCTCGACCTGCTGGCCGACATCGACTCGGCCGACACTTTCGGGCACCGTGAGGTCAAGGCCGATTCGCCGCTCGTGATGGTTGAATACTCGTCTCCCAACACCAACAAACCGCTCCATCTCGGCCACGTGCGCAACAACCTGCTCGGTTGGAGTCTCGCCCGCATAATGGAGGCCAACGGCAACAGGGTGGTGAAGACCAACATCGTAAACGACCGTGGCATACATATCTGCAAGTCTATGCTGGCATGGCTGAAATACGGTAACGGTGAGACACCGGAGACAAGCGGTAAGAAAGGCGACCATCTCATTGGTGACTATTATGTGGCTTTCGACAAACATTATCGCAAGGAGGTGGCCTCGCTTAAAGAACAGTATCTCACGGAAGGCATGGAGGCCGAGGCGGCCGAGAAGAAAGCCAAGGAAGAGGCTCCGCTGATAAAGGAGGCTCACGACATGCTCGTGAAGTGGGAGAATAACGACCCCGAGGTGCGCGCCTTGTGGAAGAAGATGAACGACTGGGTGTATGCCGGCTTCGACGAGACATACAAAGCCATGGGCGTTGGTTTCGACAAGATATATTACGAGAGCGAGACATATCTTAAGGGTAAGGCCAAAGTGGAAGAGGGACTTGCGAAAGGTCTCTTCGAGCGTCACGAGGACAACAGCGTGTGGGCCGACCTCACCGACGAGGGACTCGACCGGAAGCTCCTTCTGCGCAGCGACGGCACCAGCGTGTATATGACCCAGGACATCGGCACTGCCGAGATGCGTTTCAAGGATTTCCCGATAGACAAGATGATATACGTGGTTGGCAACGAGCAGAACTATCATTTCCAGGTTCTTTCGATACTGCTCGACCGTCTCGGCTTCAAGTGGGGCCGCGAGTTGGTACATTTCTCATACGGAATGGTGGAACTGCCGAACGGTAAGATGAAGAGCCGCGAGGGCACGGTGGTAGATGCCGACGACCTTATGGAACTGATGGTGGCCGATGCCCGCCGCACAAGTGAGGAGGCAGGCAAGTTCGATGACATGACAGAGGGCGAGCGTGCCGAGATTGCCCGCGTTGTGGGCATGGGAGCGTTGAAATACTTCATACTGAAAGTCGATGCCCGTAAGAACATGCTTTTCAATCCCGAGGAGTCTATTGACTTTAACGGCAACACAGGGCCTTTCATTCAGTACACATACGCCCGTATACGCAGTATCATGCGCAAGGCGGCCGCGGCCGGTCTGGATTCGGCTATTTCTGCGGCCGGTATCTCAACAGACCTGAATGAAAAGGAGATAGCCCTCATCCAGAAGATGAACGACTATGGCACCGTTGTGGCTCAGGCCGGCAAGGATTACAGTCCGAGCGGCATTGCCAACTATTGCTATGAGTTGACAAAAGAGTTCAACCAGTTCTATCATGATTACAGCATATTGAGAGAAGAAGACGGTAACAAGAAACTCATGCGTCTCGTTATCGCCCGCAATGTGGCAAAGGTTATAAAGAACGGCATGTCGCTGTTGGGTATTGAGGTGCCTGAGAGGATGTAGTTTTTTTAGGAATTAATATATTAGGTTTGGGAGTTAATAAGTTAAGCCAAATGCTTTGTCATGTGAAATTAGAGGAGCAAGGGGGGATGCCATAGCTTTTAAGATTTGGAGGTCATGACATCTTCTTGCTCATCGTTCGTAATCATACACTTAAAGCATTTGGCTTAACTTCTTAATTCCTTAACTTCATAAAATAGAATTCAATATGCCCGACATGCCGATCAATCCGCCCGACTGGCGGCACGACACAGTACTGCCACTTCATTTAGACGTGCGTGCCGACGCATGGGCCGTGGATGCCGCTTGCAGCGGTAATCCCGGACCTATGGAGTATAGAGGCATCGATCTTGCCACCGGACAACAGGTATTCCACTACGGCCCGGTGCACGGAACGAACAATATCGGTGAGTTTCTTGCCATTGTTCATGCCTTGGCGCTTATGCGGCAGCAGGGAATAAACAAGGCGATATATTCTGATAGCTATAATGCCATACTGTGGGTGAGCAAGCGTAAGTGTAAGACAAAGCTCGAGCGCAACGCCGATACGGAAAAGCTGTTCGGGGTGATAGCGCGTGCGGAGCATTGGTTGGCTACCCATAGTTATACCAACCCGATAATAAAATGGGAAACGAAGAAGTGGGGCGAGGTGCCCGCCGACTTCGGAAGGAAATAACGATAACGTGCAAAACCGTTGCAAAATACCGTTCACATCGGTTTTGCAACGGTTTTTCATGTTCCGTCCGTCTGTATGTGGCAATTACGTTTCCGTCGTATTGCCGTTTTTATATTCCGTCCGTCTGTATGTGGCAATTATGTTTCCGTCGTATTGCCGTTGTTCACACAGCCTTATACCGTCTGGCAGGGTGGGAGCGTGTGTACCTCCCGTTACTGTTGCCGGCGATATCTCTACCCTTATCTCGTCGAACAGTCCCTCACTGATGAACGATCGGTGCGTTTTTGCTCCGCCCTCAACGATCAGCGACTGTATGCTCTTGCCGTGCAGGTCGTCCATCAGGCTGTGCAGGTCTGTGTCGTGGCCGAGCGTTATCCGCATTGGGTCACGCCCGGTCCAGTGCCGCACGTTCAGTGCGGGGCGATCCCGTTCGGCCGTCGTTCGTCCCACGAGAATGGCGTCGTTCTCAGCCCGCAGTCTGTGGCTGAGCATGCTGGTGAACGCATTGGATATGGCCGTGGGCCGGAAGTTGTCGTCTATATATCCGTTTGATGTCTGTGCCCATTTGAGTATGATGTAAGGCCTGTGCTCGCTGTGGTATGTCATGAAGCGTTTGTTCAACTCGGCACACTCGCTTTCGAGCACTCCCACCGTCACTTCAATCCCGGCACGGCGTATCATCTCGATGCCGCGGCCCTGTACGCGGGCGAAAGGATCGGTGCATCCAACCACCACCCGTCGCACGCCTTTCTTTATTATCAGTTCGGCGCATGGCGGTGTCTTGCCGTGGTGGGCGCACGGTTCGAGGCTTACGTATATCGTGGCTTCGGCCAGCAGCTGTTCGTCTGCCGGTCTGACCGAGGCGAACGCGTTCACCTCGGCATGTCCTTCGCCGCATCTTATGTGGTAGCCCTCACCGATAATTCTTCCACGGTGCGTTATCACTGCGCCCACCATTGGGTTCGGTCTCGCCTCCATCAGCCCGCAACGTGCCAGTTGCAGGCATCGGCGCATGTATCTTTCATCTTCCGTTATTCTGCTCATCGCTTATCTTCTCTATCTCTTTCAGTTGTCGCCGGCAACCTGTTTTTGATGCCTTCTCCCGCCTGTCCGGTCGCTTTTGGCAATCCGTTTCATCGCCGTTGCGCATATTTTTACTACCTTTGCATATCATGACATACGAAGAACTGTGGCGTAAGCTGACTCCGATATATGCCCAAGGCGAGGCGAAAGCCATCGTCAGGTATGTGCTCGACATGCGTTTCGGCTTGTCGGCTACCGATGTTTACTGTGGCAAAGTTACACAATTAAGCGCAGACGAGTGTCTCGAACTCGAGAAAATCATCGTCCGCCTGTCTGCCGCCGAGCCTGTGCAGTATGTTCTCGGCTGTGCCGATTTCTGCGGGCGCACGTTCCGTGTGGCTCCCGGCGTGCTCATTCCGCGGCCGGAGACGGAGGAGCTTGTGAGGATGGTGGTGGGTGATAGCGCTGACGACAGACCGTCCACCTTTTCTCCATTTTCGGTCCTCGACATCGGTACGGGCAGCGGTTGTATAGCCGTCACTTTGTCGGCCGATATTCCCGGAGCGTCGGTCACGGCATGGGATATATCCGGCGAGGCGCTGTCCATAGCGGAGCGTAATGCCGGTGGGCTTGGCGCGAATGTGCTCTTTGCGCTTCAAGACGCGTTGAGTCCGCCCGACGATGCGGACAAATGGAATGTGATAGTGAGCAACCCGCCGTATATATGTGATAATGAGCGTGTGTCAATGGAGCGTAATGTGCTTGAGCACGAGCCTCATACCGCGCTCTTTGTGCCCGATGACAATCCGCTGCTGTTCTATCGTTCTATCGCCGCCTATGCCGTGAAGGCTCTCAAGCCGGGCGGCAGGCTGTATTTTGAGATAAACCCGATATATTCCGATGAGCTTGCTGTCATGCTGCGCGGCATGGGCTTAGGCCGTGTGCGCATAGTGGAAGACGGGTACGGCAAGGAGCGTTTCGCCGTTGCATGTAAGACGGTTGGCGAAGAATCAAATATCATCAAACCCCATAAAGACAAATGACCAAGATTACAGAAAAAGATGCTCTGTTGAGGCTGACGAGCCTCTGTGCGCGGGGTGAGCACTGCGCCCACGAGATGCGGGAGAAGATGCGCCGCTGGGAGTTGACGGACGATGAGCAGGCAAGAGTGATGGAATATCTCACCGACGGAAAGTTCGTGGACGATGAGCGCTATGCCCGTGCCTTTGTGGCAGACAAGATTAAATACGGCAAGTGGGGCCGGCGCAAGATAGAGCAGGCTCTCTGGCAGAAGCGGATAGACGACGATATACGCCGCATGGTGCTCGATGAGGTCGACGACGGAGAGTATATAGCCGTGCTGCGATCTCTCCTTCAAAGCAAGCGCAAGGGCATAAAGGCGTCGGGCGACTATGAGATGAACATGAAGCTGATGCGTTTTGCCATGGGGCGCGGCTTTACAATGGATATTATCAGGCATTGCGTCGATTGCCCGGAGGAGTGATGCGTATAAGCTTTCTCACCCGTCTGCTCGACCTGGTCGCTCCCCGTGCGTGTGCCGTGTGCGGCTCCCGGCTGGCGGCTTCGGAGCGTTTTATCTGCTCGTCGTGTGTCCTTCATCTGCCGCGCACCGGTTATCATGCCCGTCCGCAAGACAATATTGTGGCCCGGCTGTTCTGGGGACGGGTGACGGTCATGAAAGCGTCGGCGTTTATTTTCTTCAGGCCGAAAGCAGAGTCGGCCGCCATCGTATATGAGATGAAGTATCGTGGAGATGTGGGAGCCTGCCGGTATATGGGGCGGATGATGGCGGCCGAGCTTGCGGCCGACGGCTTTTTCGACGGTATCGACATCATAGTTCCCATACCGTTGACCCGCAAGCGCCGCCGTGCGAGAGGCTACAACCAGAGTGAGGAACTTGCCCGTGGAGTGGCGGAGGTAGCCGGTTTGCCTGTTGATGCGGCCGTTGTTGAGCGCAAGGGGTTCTCGGTGAGCCAGACAAAACTGAGCCGTGGGCAGAGAATGGACAACGTGGAGGGTACCTTCCGGTTGAAAGCCCCCGGGCGTATAGCCGGCCGCCATGTTCTGCTTGTCGACGATGTCATAACGTCGGGAGCCACGATGATGTCTTGTGTCCGTGCCGTCAGTGAGGCGGATGGTGTCACTGTCAGTGTGCTTGCGCTGTCGTTTTCACATGGTTGAACGGCAGCTTGAAGCAAGGAAGCCGGCTTTTGGCGGTCTGTTGTATGTATTCCTCTATTTGAGAGACAGCCTTTCTTTTTCCTACGTCTGTCCTTTCTTCACTCCGCCGATGCTTAATCTCGCATATTTTGTGTAATTTTGCATGCGTATACGGTTGATGTCCGTAAGCGGCAGCGCTCCGGACCGCAAGCATGTACCGATGCGCACCGCCTGAACGATAATGAAAATAAACATCAAAATATAATAGATATGGATACAATTAAAAACATTTTCGCGTCGAAACTGCTCGACATCAAAGCCATAAAGTTGCAGCCCGGTAATCCGTTTACATGGGCATCTGGATGGAAGTCGCCTTTCTATTGCGACAATCGCAAGACTCTGTCATATACCGGCCTGCGCACCTTCGTGAAGCTCGAACTGTGCCATGCCATACAGGAGAACTTTCCCGGCGTAGAGGCCGTGGCCGGAGTGGCGACGGGCGCCATCGCCCAAGGGGCGCTGGTGGCCGACGAGCTGAACCTGCCCTTTGCCTACGTGCGCAGCAAGCCGAAAGATCATGGTATGGAAAACCTTATCGAGGGCGATCTCGAACCCGGCGCAAAAGTGGTTGTCGTGGAAGATCTCATCTCCACGGGAGGCAGCAGCCTGAAAGCCGTTGAGGCTCTGCGCAAGCATGGTTGCGATGTAGTGGGCATGGTGGCATCTTATACTTACGGCTTCCCGGTGGCAGAGAAGGCGTTTGCCGATGCCGGTGTGAAGCTCGTGACGCTTACCGACTACGAGCATGTGGTGGCTCGCGCGGCGGCCACAGGCTATATCGCCGATGCCGACATAGAGGTGCTTAACGAGTGGCGGAGCAATCCTGCCGAGTGGCGTAAGTAAGATATCTCGGACAGGCTGGAATACTATGTTAATTAAAAATCATGTCCTATGAGTAAATTTGAAAGCAGCATAAAGCAGATACCTTATTCGCAAACGGCGGTGTACAATGGTATCAGCAACTTGGAAAATCTGGAGAAGGTGCGCGACCGCGTGCCCGAAGACAAGGTCAAGGATTTCCGTTTCGACCACGACTCGGTGAGTGTGAACGTGGCTCCCGTGGGCGAGTTGCGCATGCAGATAATAAGCCGTGAGGAGCCGAAGTGCGTGAAGTTTGAGGCCGTACAGTCGCCAATCCCTTTCTACCTGTGGATACAGGTGCTGCCCGTGACCGACACTTCGAGCAAGATGAAGTTAACGCTCGAAGCCGACATCAACCCGTTTATAAAGGGAATGGTGTCCGGGCCGTTGCGCGACGGTCTTGAAAAGATCGCCGATGCGCTGGCGATGGTGCCTTACGAATAATCGTGCGGCTCATTCCCATACCACAGGCCGGTGGAGAGAGAAAACATTGTTTTATAGCACATAAAAATGCGGCTGCCCATCACGGGCAGCCGCATTTTTATTTTCACTTTTAATTAATCACAACAAACGTTGTGTTTTTCTTTAAATCCAGTCTCTCTCGAGACCATATTCTCCAACCGGTAGCTCTCTACCTTTTTAAAAAAACGTTTTATTCTTCGTCATCTCCCCAGAGGTCGAGATGGTCTTTCGACAGACCCTCACCGCTCGCGTGTCCGTCGCCGAATATGGCCGAGCCGGTGTTTCCGCTCTCGTCGAACATTATGCTTGCTGCCATTATCTGTTCAGTCTCTATCGTCATTACCTCTGTTAGGGGTGTCATATATTGCTTTTTCATATTGCTTGTTTTTATTTGTTGTTTGTTGATTTTATATTCCGATATTGTACGCTTGCCGTTTATTTCACTATAATCTTCTTGCCGTTCATGATATACAGGCCTTTCGACGGAGAGGCTACACGCTGTCCGTTGAGGTTGTATATTGCGTTGTCTTTCGCGGTGTTGTCCTTTATCGTGCCGATGCCTGTGGTCTCTCCGTCGAAGATTACCTTTATGCCTTTGGCGGCGTTTGTCGTGAGCACTTTCAGGTATGCCTTGCCTGCCGCGAGCTTTGTACCTCCGTCTGCTTCGGGTCTGGCTTTGAAGAAGCCCACGGTCTCACCCTCTTTCGAGAGCACATAGTTGGTGTATTCTCCATCGGTCTCGTTCAGTGTGGTCTCAGCTTGCACGCCTGTAAAGTCGTTTCCGGCATTGCGTTCGGCCTCGGCAGCTATGACGATGTCTTCCGTAGTCGCAGCGTCATTGAGCGCGCGGAGCAGCACTCCCTCGCCTGCGGCCACCGTGCTGACCTTAGTCAGTGTCACTGTGTTTCCGCTTACACTTGCCTTATATGCCGCAATCTTTGTGGCGCCGGTGAAATCCAATGCCACTGCCGGGCAGTATGTAGCCATACCTGCGTCTGTGACTGATACGGTCTCTGTGGCGTCGCCTGTTCTCTGGATATAGATAAAGTCTATGCCACGACTTCCGTCTGTTGTTGTTTCAAGAGTTATGGCTGTCTCTGTTGAGAGTGTAAACTCTTTGCTTTCATAATCTTGTATATAGCCTTTACTTGCGAACAATCCGCTTGTACCGGGATCTTTATCACTACAAATATAAGAAGATTCTATTTTTACATCATTTGCTTTGAATATGAATTCAGTTCCGGCACTTCCCCAAATGGAAGTATAAAGCCTATATTTGCCGGCTGGTAGAGTAACGATTGCTACAGCTTCCTCGTTTGCGTTGTAAGCGCATTTTCCATTAGAGCAACGGATGTCTGAATTAGCGGCAGAAGACATTGTCAATCCGTTGATAGACTCAGCTTCATTATAATATACTATATTCTCTTTTACTGCTTGATATCCATTGATATTTTCTATTTGATTGTTTGATTTTATCGTGAAGCTATGTGAATAATATCCGTTGTTACCTTTGGCTTCATGTGAATATAGGATTCCGTCAATATTATAATAGCGTGGATAGTTTACATAGGCAATCTCTTCTTCAAAGTCAGAACCTTCGGCGATTTTATTGGTATTTCCTGCTACAACGGTATTTACGGTATAGTTCCAAGTCGCAGCTTCACGGAAAATGAGAGTGATAATGTTCTGTTCGGTATCCTCAACCAATGTGATAGTATTATTACCACTTACGTATATGTACTTTTTGTCATCCGTATTAAATGAATTAAGCATAGATTCGCTTGCGCTTACTTCTTCACCGATGTGACTTTCTATTTGTATATCTTCTTTTATTGTATTGTTGCTCTGATCTACAAATTTGATTGTATAAGTTGTTGGTTTTGCATCTTCGGATATTTCATTTTCCTCTACTATGATTCTTTTAATATATAGGTATCTTGGGAAGTTGAATTTGACAGCTCCATCTTCTTGTACTGTAAATACAGACGTATTGCCGCTTGATTCTTCCGTAAGATTGGAGCCAATGGTTGGTGCTCCTGTTGCCTCTATGGTTATTTTCTGGCCTTTTTTGCAGTCGGAAAGTCCGAATGCGCGACCTCCACTATTAGCTTGGTACAGTCCGTTTGACTGTCTTAGTAACCAGTTCGTTCCTGTTTGCAAAAGAAATTTTGTATCTAAAACGTCTTCATTTGCTTTGCAGGTCCCTAATACCGTATTTCCGACATTAATGGTGTTGTCGGTAAGAATGGTAATGCCTGTTTTGTCTGAATATTTTTTGCCAATTTCTGTAAAGTCTATTGACCATACAGTTTTTAATGCAGCAGACATGTTTGTCACCCCCATGGCCAATCCGACGGCCACGAGCAATGTTTTAAGTAAATTTCTTTTCATAAAGATTAAGTTATTAGTTATTGAATAAATTTTGAGTGTTGAGTGTCTGTCTTGTATGCCGCTGGTGTACGTACACGACAGTTGGGCGGAGCTTTTCGCTTCGCTATGCTTTGTGTTTCGGTGTTGTCGGGTTATTTTCGGGTCTGCGGCGCAATACGCTTGGTTTTCTGTGTGGCGTGCATACCCGTCGGTTCGTTTGCCGCTGGCGGCATAATTGGAAATGTTGTCACAACTTCTTATCCCACCCCTATGGCTTAGGGTGGTTGTACCGACAATCGTCGGACAGCCTGTATACGGTTTAAAGTTGTTCATCGGTATGCTTGTCAGCAGTTAAATAGTTATTCGTTTTCGGTTGGCAAATATACGAAATATTTTCCGAACGCAGAAATATTATATGTGTTTTTTTTTGTACAGTTGTAAATTTATTCGACAGCTTGCAGATATGCAATCAGTGCGATTCCGGATATATGAATAATATAAAAAAATGACAGATGCGGGATGTAAGAAACGCTTATGGACGTTGGTAATAATATTTACAAAACGCTGTTCAAAACTTGCCCGTTTAAAAATAAAAACTGCCAACTTTGGCGATTTTTTATTATAATAATTTGTGCAAATCAATGAATTCTATATATCTTTGCGTTGTAAAAACGCCAATCTTGGCAAAAATTTAATGTAAGTTATGGAAATAAAAAGAGATAGGTATCTCCAGCAATTGATAGCAAGCCGTCAAAACGGATTCATCAAGATTATAACGGGAATTCGCAGATGCGGCAAATCATACCTCTTGAATGTTTTGTTTTATCACTATCTGTTGGAAAATGGTGTGACAAATGACCATATCATCCGTGTTGATCTTGAAGATCGAATGAACAAGGATTTGAGGAATCCAGATACGATGCTCCATTATGTCCATGATAGAATTAAAGACAGGGAACTCTACTATATCATTATAGATGAGGTGCAACTGATGGATGAATTCGTTGATGTTTTGAACAGTTTCCGCCATATCGAAAACGCCGATACATATGTGACAGGAAGTAACTCTCACTTTTTATCATCCGACATCCCGACAGAGTTTCGTGGCCGAGGGGAGACAATCCATGTTAATCCTCTTTCTTTTTCAGAATTTTATTCTGCTGTAGGTGGGGATAAGCAAGACGTATGGCGAGAATATTATACTTATGGCGGCTTGCCTCTCATTCAATCTTTTGATACGGAACAAAAGAAGATAAACTATTTGAAGAATTTGTTTGAGACTGTTTATTTGTCAGACATTATTGAGAGGCATAAAATAAAGAATGGGAATGAGATGCGTGAGCTGGTGCTTATAATGGCATCATGTATAGGTGCGTCATGTAATCCTACAAAGTTGTCGAATACTTTTAAGAGCGTAAAAAATGTAAAGATTGGTAGTCAGACCATTTCTAATTATCTTATCTACTTATCAGAATCGTTTCTTTTGAATAAGGCAATGCGATATGATATAAAAGGAAAGAAGTATATCAACACGCTTTCTAAGTATTATTTCGCAGACATTGGTTTGAGAAATGCCATTCTTGATATGCGTCAACAGGAGGAAACGCATATCATGGAAAATATCATCTACAATGAATTGGTTGTCCGTGGTTACAGTGTTGATGTAGGAATGGTGGAAATAAAGAAGCCTGATAAGGACGGCAAGTGGCTTCGCATCCAACTGGAAGTGGATTTTATCGCCACTCTCGGTAGTAAGAAGTATTATGTGCAATCGGCTCTATCTATCCCTGATAGAGAAAAGGAGATACAGGAATCTCGTTCGTTGATAAACATCAATGACTCTTTTAAGAAAATTATTGTTGTCAAAGACCACATTATGCCTCGCCGGAATGAGGAGGGAATACTCACTATCGGACTATTTGATTTCCTGCTCGATGAGGATAGTTTGGATATATGAAAAACATATACGACAAGTAATCTGAATGCAGGTTTGTTTCTTCTGTTTCAATTTTAATAATAGCTTGGTAGATGGAAATGGAACCTCACAAAGAACTATTCCATGTTGACAAAAGATTGCATTTTATTTTTAAAAAAAGGATTTTGACGTTTTAACAAAGTGTATAAGCCTCTTGTATAAACTTGTGTTGGATGATGGTTTGATAAAAAACAAAAGTGGCGGGATGTAAAAAACTCTTATGGACGTTGGTAATAATATTTACAAAACGCTGTTCAAAACTTGCCCGTTTAAAAATGGAAATCCTGTTGCCGTAAATATCGCGGTATTTTGATATTTTGCGCAATTGGTTGATAGTCAGTGTCATACGTGAATTTTGTTTCGTCCGCATGTCAAGCACTCTTCGTTTTCAAGGTTTGTGCAATCCGATTAGCGTCCCGTTGGTCTGCATTTAGTATCCCGTTGGCTTCCGTTTAGTATCTAAATGGCTCGCGATTACCTGCCAAACGGCTTCCAACGGGTGCCCCGTTGCGGGAAAAAGACGGATTTTCGGTTTTCTGCCGGGCGCTCTATCGTGTTGTATATCGCAATCGGTATCGTTTCCGTTTTCTATTTCATGGAAAAAGAAAGTGTTAAATTAGTGATAAAATCATGACACTGTGACGTACCTCTCGTACAACCGCGGAGAACATAAAGCGCACAGTAATCATGTCGACAGGCGGAGGGATAACGGAGCTGTGACTTTTGCGGTTGTTTTTTCCCGATGTGTGATTGGCGTGGGGCAAATCCTGAAAATAGGCTGTTGCCTTTGCCCGCCGTCTCGATTTTATTTCTTATTTTTGCAATCGGAAACCGTTGTCGCCACTGTCGGCGACACATATTTTATAGAATAATGGCAATGGCAAACAAACTCTGGGAAAAGGATTTTGCGATAAACAGTGAGATAGAGCGCTTTACTGTGGGGCGCGACCGCGAGATGGATATCTATCTCGCCCGGTACGATGTGCTCGGTTCCATGGCTCACATCAAGATGCTCGAAAGCATAGGACTGCTGGAAAAGGCCGAGCTGGCCGAACTGCTGGCCGAGCTTCGGCGGATATACGATTTGTGCGAGCGTGGCGGTTTTGTGATTGAGGATGGTGTTGAGGACGTGCACTCACAGGTAGAACTGATGCTCACCCGCCGTCTCGGCGATATGGGAAAGAAGATACACAGCGGGCGGTCGCGGAACGACCAGGTGCTGGTAGACCTCAAACTGTTCATCCGCCACGAGTTGAAAGAGATAGCCATGGCAACCGGCGGCCTGTTTGACGAGCTGTTGGCCAAAAGCGATGAGTATAAGAACGTGCTCATGCCGGGCTACACACACTTGCAGGTGGCGATGCCAAGCTCGTTCGGGTTGTGGTTCGGAGCGCACGCCGAGAGCCTTGCCGATGATATGCTGTTCTTGCAGGCGGCCTACCGCATGGCAAACCGCAATCCGCTCGGGTCGGCTGCGGGCTATGGCAGCTCGTTTCCGCTGAACAGGACGATGACCACCGAGCTGCTCGGGTTTGACTCGATGGACTATAACGTGGTATACGCCCAGATGGGTCGGGGCAAGACGGAGCGTAATGTGGCTTTCGCCATGGCCTCGATAGCGGGCACGCTTTCCAAGCTGGCTTATGACGCATGTATGTTCAACAGCCAGAACTTCGGGTTCGTCAGGTTGCCACGGGAGTGCACCACGGGCAGCTCGATAATGCCGCACAAGAAAAACCCCGATGTGTTTGAGCTTATACGTGCCAAGAGCAACAAGTTGCAGGCGCTGCCGCAACAGATAACGCTGATAATGAACAACCTGCCCACCGGCTATTTCCGTGACTTGCAGATAATAAAGGAGACGTTTCTGCCTGCGTTCGGCGAGCTGAAAGACTGTCTGCGCATGGCGGCGTATATCATCAGCCGTATCGAGGTGAATGAGGGTGTGCTGGATGACAAGATGTATGACCCGATGTTCTCTGTGGAGGAGGTCAACCGCCTCGCGGCCGCCGGAATGCCGTTCCGTGACGCATATAAGAAGGTGGGACTGGACATCGAGGCCGGCACGTTCGTGCCCGACCGCAATATCCGCCATACGCATGAGGGGAGCATCGGCAACCTGATGAACGACAGCATAAGGGCTATGATGGCCGGCACGATGGCCGGCTTCGGTTTCGACAAGGCCGAGGAGGCGGAGCGAACACTGCTTTCGAGATAGCTTTCCGGTTCCCGGGTCGCGGGAGAGTACGCTTTCACGGGGATTTGGCATTAAGAAACAAGATCGGGAAAAACATTCTTGTCGGAACCATTACAAGATAAAAACAGCAATGACAATACGCAAGACAATCATCAATACCGTTCTTCCTGTGCTGCTCGCCGTCGCGTCGCTCTGCTCGTGCGACAAAGCGGAGGAGACATACGGAAGCAACTATCCGTGTGCTTTCGCTTTCGACACCCGGCTGCACCCTACGAGCCTGCTTACGCGGGTGATGGACAACCCCGGCTCGTTCGTGCGGGTCGACGTGCGCAAGACGCAGGGTATAAACAGGCTGTCCATATCGTCCAACAACGGCATCGATACCGAAGACCTGCCAATCACCACAGACAGAGAAAACTACAGGATAGGAAACGTGGGGGCGGCAAACAGTATAATCGTAGGCTGCTCGGTGTTTAACGGACCGTGTGCCTACGACAGCCAGTGTCCCAACTGCATTGTTACCGGCGACATCTCGGGAGTGAGTATCCTGCTGGCATGGACGAGGGGCGGGCAGGCCGTGACGTGCGGCAAATGCAAGCGGAGCTATGAGCTGAACTACGACGGCCGGCCGACGGAGACTGGCGGCAGGCCGCTGATGCGATACAAGATTGGTTATAACGGCGTTGAGATGACGGTATACAACTGATTTTTTTTGTAAAAACGTTTGGCCGTTACGATAAATAGCGCTACCTTTGCACCCGCAATAAGAATGCGGAAATAGCTCAGTTGGTAGAGCACGACCTTGCCAAGGTCGGGGTCGCGGGTTCGAGTCCCGTTTTCCGCTCACTGATACATGGATGCCGCAATGGTGGAATTGGTAGACACGAGGGACTTAAAATCCCTTGGCCAGTGATGGCCGTGCGGGTTCGAGTCCCGCTCGCGGCACGGTGTGTAAAGGTAAAAGGGTAAAAAAGTAAAAAGGTAAAAAAGCCGTGCGGCATGCTGTTGGACAAGCCGTCTCCAAAGCTTTTCTACCTTTTTACTTTTCTACCCTTTTTACTTTTTTACCTTTAAAAGTGCTAATAAAGTAAAATAAAACATTAAAAGGGGTGCTTAATCATCGCAGATGTTTATCTTTGCATAACAGTTGAATAACTTAATACATTAATAAATATGCAGAAGAATAATCTATTATTACTTTCCGCGGCATCGATGATGCTGCTTTCAACGTCATGCTCCTCAAAGCTCGGGGCGCTTTCGGCAGACAATTTCAAGGTCGTTCCCGACCCGCTGGAAGCCCATTCCGGTCAGGTGCCTGCCACGATAAACGGTATGTTCCCCGAGAAGTACATGAAGAAAAAGGCTGTGGTGACGGTAACGCCCGAGTTGCGATATGCCGACGGCATGGTGGCCCGGGGCGCGAGCGCTACGTTCCAAGGCGAGAAAGTGGAAGGTAACGACCAGACAATATCATATCTCGTGGGCGGAAACTACACGATGAAGACCAGTTTCAAGTACGTTCCCGAAATGCAGAAGAGCGACATGTATCTCACTTTCAACGCCCGTGTGGGCAAGAAAGAGGTAGAGGTACCTGCGGTTAAGGTGGCAACAGGTGTCATAGCCACGTCAGAGCTGTGCAAGACGACAGTGCGCACGGCCGAGAGCAGCATAGCTCCCGACGCATTCCAGCGTGTGACACAGCAGAAGCAGGAGGCCAACATCAAGTTCCTCATCCAGCAGGCCACACTACGCAAGAGCGAGCTGAAAAACAACTCGGTGACCGAGTTTGTCAGACTGCTCAAGGATATAAACGACAATCAGGAGGGACTCATTCTAAACAACGTGGAGGTATCGGCATACGCGTCGCCCGACGGAGGCTTCAAACTAAACGAGAAACTGGCCGACAAGCGTCGCCAGACATCGGAGAAATATGTGCAGCAGCAGTTGAAGAGCGCCAAACTTGACGCTCCGGTGGACGGCGGCTATACGGCACAGGACTGGGAAGGATTTCAGGAACTGGTCAAAGCGTCTGACATACAGGACAAGGACGTGATACTGAGAGTGCTCTCGATGTATAAAGATCCCGAGGAGAGAGAACAGCAGATAAAGAATATCAGCCAGGCGTTCCGTGAGCTTGCCGACGGCATTCTGCCGCAGTTGCGCCGCGCGCGCCTTACAATCAATTACGAGGTTGTAGGTCGTGATGACGAGCAGATCATGGCACAGTTGTCTAAAGACGCCAAGCAACTCAGCGTGGAAGAGATGCTTTATGCCGCCACTCTGTCCGAAAACCCCGCTGAGCAGGAAGCCATCTACAAGAAGACCACTGAGATATATCCCAATGATTGCCGTGCATACAACAACATTGCGGCAATGGAAATGGCAAAGGGTAACAACGTGGAGGCAAAGAGATACATAGCAAAGGCCACGGCAATCAATGCCAACAGTGCCGAGGCTAACATAAATCTCGGACTCATGGCCTTGCAGGAAGGAGACCTGAACGCTGCCGAAGGATATATAGCAAAAGGCACGGGAGCAAGCGGATATGCCGAGGCGCTCGGTAACCTGCATCTTGCGCAAGGTAACTATGCACAGGCTGAGCGCGACTTCGGCAAGGTGAGCTCCAACAGTGCGGCACTGGCGCAGATACTGAACAAGAACTACGCTGCCGCTGCCACCACGCTGAACAACGTGAAGAATGCCGACGCCATGACATCGTATCTTAAAGCGGTGCTCAACGCTCGCCAAGGCAATAACACCGAAGCGGCAGCCGCACTGCGCACTGCTGTGGCAAAGGATGCCTCGCTGGCCAGGTATGCGGCCGCTGATCTCGAACTAAGGAACATCAGCAAATAAGGAAAAATGCGGTTTACCGGATTTTTATTGCTCACCCTGATACTGGTTTCATGCGGTGCCGAGAGCGGACGTTTCCGTATCGAAGGCCGGTTCAGAAACTTGAATCAGGGTGAGTTCTATGTATACAGCAGGGACGGGGCGGCCGACGGCATGGACACGATAAAAGTCGCCGACGGCCGTTTTGCGTATGAGACGGACCTCGAAAGACCCGCCACATTCGTCATCGTGTTTCCCAATTTCTCGGAGCAGGCGGTGTTCGGAGAGCCGGGAGCCACGGCTACAATCAGCGGCGACGTGTCAAACTTGAAGGAAATGGAGATCGAGGGCACGGCCGATAATGAGTTGATGACCGATTTGCGCATGCGGATTAACAAGTTGTCACCGCCGGAGATTACCGCCGCCGTGGAAGAATTCGTAAGGGAAAATCCGTTGTCGTCGGCCGCTATGTATGCCGTGGAGCGATACATCATCATGAAAGGGACGCCCGATTACGGGAAAGCGTATGAGCTGACCGCCCTGATGATTAAGGCAAATAACGCCAACCGTAGGCTGGCCGCGCTCAACAAGCAGTTGAAAAGCCTGCAAGCGGCGCGGAAAGGCGGCAGGCCGGTCGACTTCCGTGCCACGGATACGGACGGAAAGATAGTGGACAGGGCGATGATGGACGGCAAAGTGAACATCGTCTGCCTGTGGGCGTCGTGGAATTACGACAGTCAGGCGATGTTGAGGCGGATAAAAGGATTGAAGAAGAAGTACGGGGCGGACATGTCTGTGATGAGCATCAGCGTCGATGCCCGGGCCGCTGACTGCAACGCCGCGCTTGAAAGAGACTCCGTAGACTGGCCCAATATCTGCGACGGCCGTATGTGGGACTCCCCTGTGATAAGCAGCCTGGGACTTTCCACCGTGCCGGGCAACATTGTGTTCGATGCCAAAGGCAAGGTCATAGCCTCAAACCTGACCGCCCGTGAACTGGAAGAGAAAACCGAATCGATACTGAAATAAAACACGATAATGCTTGTAAAAACATACTGTGCGGCGGTGCCCGGACTTGAAGCCATAACCGTCACCATAGAGGTCTGCATGTCACGAGGGGTGATGTATCACCTCACGGGGCTTGCGGATGTCGCTGTCAGGGAGAGTCACGACCGCATTGTTGCGGCTCTTCAAAACAACGGATATAAGTTTCCGGTGGCTGATATAACCGTGAACATGGCGCCGGCCGACATCCGCAAGGAGGGAAGCGGCTACGACCTGCCGTTGGCGATAGGCATATTGGCGGCCAACGGGAAGATAGACGCCTGTCGGCTCGGTGATTATATGATGATAGGGGAGCTGGGGTTGGACGGGCGCTTGCAGCCTGTGCGCGGAGCGTTGCCCATAGCCATAAAGGCCAGAGCCGACCGTTTCAAAGGGCTTATAGTGCCGAAGCAGAACATACGGGAAGCGGCCGTGGTGAACAATATCGACGTGTACGGTATGGAAAACATCACCCAAGTCATAGCATTCTTCAATGGTGACACGTCGGTAGAGCCCACCGTGACGGATACCCGCAAGGAGTTTTATGAGCGGCAGAGTACTTTTGAGCTTGATTTTGCCGATGTCCGTGGACAGCAGAGCGTGAAACGGGCGCTTGAAGTGGCCGCCGCCGGCGGTCATAACCTGATAATGATAGGCCCGCCGGGCAGCGGCAAGTCGATGATGGCCAAACGGTTGCCGTCGATACTCCCGCCGCTGTCTCTCTCGGAGAGTCTTGAGACAACGCAGATACACAGTGTCGCCGGCAAGCTCAGCCGTGACACGTCCCTGATTACCCAGAGGCCGTTTCGCGCTCCTCATCATACCATATCGCAGGTTGCTCTTGTCGGTGGCGGGCACAATCCCCAGCCGGGAGAAATTTCGCTTGCCCATAACGGTGTGCTGTTCTGCGACGAGTTGCCGGAGTTCAACCGTACGGTGCTTGAAGTCATGAGGCAACCGCTTGAAGACAGGCATATAACAATAAGCAGGGCAAAATATACGGTGGAATATCCATGCTCGTTTATGTTCGTGGCTTCGATGAATCCCTGTCCGTGCGGGTATTACGGCGACCCGACGCACCGCTGCGTGTGCTCTCCCGGACAGATACAGCGATATATGAACAAAATCAGCGGACCGTTGCTTGACCGCATAGACATACAGACGGAGATAACGCCGGTGCCGTTCAGCGACATATCGAAGGGAGAACAGGGCGAACCGTCGGCCGACATCCGCGAGCGCGTCATTGCCGCGCGCCATCTTCAGGAGCGGCGCTTTAAAGACTTTAAGGGCATACACTGCAACGCACAGATGACCGAGCGCATGATTCATCGGTATGCGGAACCCGATGCGTCGTCGCTCGATATGCTCCGCATGGCAATGGAGAGGCTGTCTCTCTCAGCCCGGGCGTACAGCCGGATACTCAAAGTGGCCCGGACAATAGCAGACCTCGAAGGGTCGGCCGATGTATTGTCGCATCACCTTGCCGAGGCCATCGGATATAGAAATCTCGACAGGGGCGACTGGGCAGAGAGGGGAGTGTAAGTTTAATACATGTGGGCATTGCGGTAGGCACCCACCTGTATACGTAAAGTTAAAACATCATCTATATTTGCCAAACAGCCATGTACGGCGTGCAAGAAAGCCTTTTTAATTTTCTATTTTAATACTGTCGGGCCTTTATTGATAAAAACTGTTTGAAAAGTTGCGGGAAATGGCATACCTGCAAATTGATTATGGCTCCCACTGTGAAAAATCACATTATGTTCCTGCTCTTGATGATAGGCAGCCCGAAAGCGCCTTTACCTATTTGCAGGTGATATCGTGTTCCGGTTCGTATCCTGTTATATTGTTTCAGGCTTATTTGCATCTCTTTTGTCCGGCCGTTGTCAAACTTTACTGTCATGTAATACACGTAATAAGTCTTTCCGCTTGAATATACCCGTCCACGTATGCGTCGTGTCTGTTGGCGTTTCCTGCTGAACTTCCGCTGCACGGTAACTTCTTCCCGGTGTTCGGACGAAGCGTCTTCAATATAGTAATTTCCCGCCAATATGACAAAGACGATGAGGCTGGCCGCCGTGATGGCATGCGCCGTGGCCCGTACCCATGTCTTTGTTGATGGGAACATGCGTTTCCATATTTTTTTTGTCGGTAGCCACAGGAGCGCCGTGCCCGCTGTCGCAATGGCGAGAATGGGTGTCCAATCGGTGAGTGTCTGATGATAAATCATAATGTTCCATGTATTCAGGCACACAAGAACGATTATTCCCGTAATTGTTATTGTTGTAGAAGACATTGTTTTTATAAAATATGACCTTTTAGGCAAAGTTACTCAAAAGCTGGCTTATTATTGCCTGTTTAATTCGTTTTTTATCGTCATGCGGCCATTTCGTTACGATATAACATGAAGCCATATTACTTTATGACGATGTTTTTTGTGATGTAAGGCACAGCCTGTATTGCCTGGTAAAAATTGCCTCATCATGGTAGTGATAGGCCCTTGACCGTTTTAAGCATTTATATTGCAGGTCGGTAATAAAAAACAGGCGGCAGTCATTTGGTGTATGGGATATTTTGCGTAATTTTGTTTTCCGATAACATAGCTGACATTACATTAATTTATGATAGACGAGATTTTGAATTACAACAGGGAGTTTGTCGCCTCAAAGGGGTATGAGAGGTTTGTCACGTCGAAATATCCGGACAAGCGTATTGCCATCGTCACTTGCATGGATACCCGGCTCGTGGAACTGTTGCCGGCGGCATTGGGGCTTCGCAACGGCGATGTGAAGATAATAAAGAACGCCGGAGGTACGATTGTCAATCCGTTTGACTCTACGATGCGGTCGCTTCTGGTGGCCGTATATGAACTCGGAGTAAACGAGATAATGGTGATAGGGCATACCGGATGCGGAGTGCAGGGTATGAACGCAGCCGAGATGCTTGACCTTATGCGTGAGCGAGGCATCAGTGAGGAGCATATCACTTTGATGCGCCATTGCGGTATTGACCTTGACGGATGGCTTCACGGATTTGAAAACAGTGCCGATGCCGTGCTTGAAACCGTCGATCTTATAGCCAATCATCCGTTGATGGCGGCCGATATTCGCGTGGCCGGTTATATAATGGACTCTACCACGGGTGAGCTTACAACCCTGTGAACGCGGTGTCCGACCGTTGCATGATGAACGTTTGACATAAAAATGCGGGCGTACCGATTATTAGTACGCCCGCATTTTTTTATGTCGTTTTTTTTATTTGTATATCTTCTTCTCCACTTTGCAGCTGCCGTCAGAGTAGATACGCTTCTCGATTACGAGCCCTTTGGCCGTGTTCACGATTTGTCCGTTTGCATTCATGCGGATGACGGAAACCGGAATGCCCGCTTTGTCATTGTCGGATATTTGTCCGATGCTGTCTTCCTGCATCTTCTCCGCAGCGAGTCTCAGTTGTGCGTGCACGTTGTAATATGCAGGTTTGGCTTTCAGGTTGCTGTCGAACATCAGCGGTTGGTTCTGTCTCCATGAGTGATTGTCCGATATACCCCATATCAGCATCGACGGGCAGTTCTCGTTTCTGAGGAATACTCGCGTGATGGCTCCGTATTCTTTTGCCTGTATGTCGAGAGCGTCCGACGCGTATGGATTGGCCAGTGCAATGTCAAGTTCGGTGATGATGCACTTCATGTCGATGTCGGCGTAACGTCTGATGTTCTTTTCCAGTTTTAGCGTGTCAAGCTCTCCGGTAGTCAGGTGGCATTGCAGTCCGACACCGTCTATCGGCAGTTTCGACGCTTTCAGTCTCTTCACGAGGTTGAAGTATGCCTCGGTTTTCGTGCCGCCCATGAACTCGGCGCCGTATTCGTTGATGTAAAGCTTTGCCTGCGGGTCGGCCTGATGCGCCCATACGAATGCCGAGTCGATGAACTCCTCGCCGATGTATGTCGCCCATATTGATGGTCTGAGCTTGTATGCGTCGGGGTCTGTGCGCACGATGCTCTGGTCGTCGTCGAGCACTTCGTTGCATACGTCCCATTCGCGGATTCTTCCCTTGTAGTTGCCCACCACGTTGAAGATATGGTTCTTCAGTATGTCAAGCAACTCGCGTTTGGTGAAGTTATGGTCGTTCTTCTTTCCGTCTTTGCTCAGCCATGTGGGAACCTGCTGGTGCCATGCCAGTGTGTGCCCTCTCACTTCCTGGTCGAATCGGTCGGCCACCCACATCACCGCGTCAGAACCTCCGTAGTTGAAGTTGCCCTGACTCGGTTCCGTGGCGTCGAATTTCATCTCGTTCTCACCTACGATGATGTTGAACTCCCTGCCCGCCAGTCCGGCTTCACCGTCGTCGCGGCTGCAATCGTAGCGATAGCTTGCCACGGCCATACCGATGTTCTTGCCGAGCTTCTGTGCGTATGTGCGCAGCGGGGTGTCGTCAGTCATGTCTGCCGTCCAGTCGTCATCCGGATACTCGCCTTTGTTACCTGTGTCGTCGTCATCATCTTCCACTTCGCCCTGGCCGCTGTAATCCAGCGAGGTCACCTTTGCCACCACGCTGTAAGAGCCGTCGGTATTCTCGCGCTGCTCCACGACCCATGTGTAGTCTTTCGGATATCTGAACCGGAAGCCCCAGTCGTTACCCTGTTTCTTCGTTGCGGTGAGCAGTGTAATCTCATCGTTCACCGTCAGTTTGGCATCTTCTGTGAGCGCTATTGTCAGGCGTGGCATTTTCTCCGATGTCTCGAAGTCCTGTGTCTTGTTGTTGTATGCCAGTGTACCCTTTATGTCGAGCAGGTCGTGCTCTTCGGTGTTCTTGACTCTGCAAATGATGTTTGCCTCCGGGTGTAGGGTTATGTTTACGTCTGATGCCGCCGCGTAGTTGGCGATGTGCAGAGTGCCCGGATTCTTGGTGCCGGGAGCTACATTGCCGTATACCTCTGTCTGTGCGGCCACGTTTCCGTTGCCGGCCAGTGTAGTACCCTTGAACACGAACACAGTGCCGCTGCCGCCCACGGCTCCGCTCTTTTTGCCGGATTGTGCCGCCGCCGCGTCGTTGTCGATAACCAATGTTCCGTCGAGCAGGCGTATTCCGGCACTGATGTTATTGTCGTTGCCGGTGATGGTGTATGTACCCTTGCCTTCCTTTATCAGTCCTATCTTGTTGCCCTCGTTTGACGCATATATCTTTCCTGCGAGAACGGCATCGGTATTGTTTGCGCCGATAACGTAGTAGGAGTTGGCCGAGCTTTTCTTATAATATCCGTCGAGCACGCTTCCCTCTTCCGTGTTCAGCTCACCTATTCTGATGCCTCTTGTGCCCGACTCCACGGCTATTGTCGCTCCATTGTGCAGCACCACTTTCTTGTCGGCGAATATGGTGTTGCCGCGAGAAGCCTCGATATTGTCGGGTTGGAATGTTCCGCTGCTCAGCAGCAAGCCGTAGAAACCGCAGTTTGCTTCCATTCCTTTGTATGGGAACACGTGTATGTCGCCAGTCATGGCATTCCACTCTGGATATGTGGCGCCTTTGCTGTTAGCCGTTCCTATGTATGAGCGTTCGCCTCCGGCATAGATGTTCAGCGTTCCGCCACCTGCCACTTTGCCGGTCCACTCCGAGTAACGGGATGTGCGGACGTTGGCCGTCTGCCCGACAGGGATGTATATGTTGTCCGATATGTTCTTGTAGGAGCTTGACGAGTTTTTGACGCAATAATCGAGTGTCTCTCCGTCTTCCGGGGTGATGTAGTCGTCCAGCTCTCCCACCAGTTGTATGTTGTCTATGTAGAAGTCTGAATTGTTGTGGTGTATGCCGAGGCGGATTACGCCAGAGTTATTGTCTTCGGCCACTTCTTTCAGAGTATATGCCTTGGTCTGCCATTTCCCCTTGTCGCCTTGGTGCGGGTAACCTTCGTCACGGTATACCTCTTGCGTACCGATGAAGGCGGCAAACTGTTTCCAGTCGTCAACCTCTTCGGTGCTGCGGTAGAGGTCGTATCTCACTGTCTGGTAGCGGTCTGTAAGCGCTTTGCCCCTCAGCTCTGTGGGCAATATGAATTCGGGATGGCATCCCCAGTCTTTCAACACGACGTGCAGTACCTTGTTGTTCGGGTTTGCCGGGTCTGTTTCCACTTTTGCCGTCGACGCGATCTCTCCGTCGCCGTTTCGCCATAATACCCATTCCGTGCCTACTGCGTAGTTCTCGAAGTCACATACTGTCAGCGGTGCGGCATTGCTATTTCCACACCATGCCGCAAAGACAGCAGCGACCATGCCAAAGAATTTTCTTCTCATGATTTAAATATGATCCTTTTTATTAGTAATATTTATAATTCAACCGTTCATAACGATATCAAGGCTACAAAGTTACTTGTTTTTTCTCAAAACGCAGAAATAAGCGGTGAATAATCATTGTGGAAGGCAAATATCCGGTCTCGATAAAATGAAGGTGTCGGTATACGTGGCTTTATTGTTGTCTATGGCGGACGGTTGTCATGCAAGCCATTCGCTGATACGTTTTCTTACCAATGAGGTCTCACTGAGAATACGTATGAATTCTTTGGCGGCCGCCTTTCTGTAACATCCTTTCAATGTCTGCACGGAACCTTCCATCCTGCATCGTTCGTGACAGATTGGAATGGCTTTAAGGTCTTCCGCGTCTTCGGTGGCCGAGCCGGATAGTATTGTGCATATACCGGTGTTGCGGACAATGCGCAGAAGCGGTGTCACCTCGTTCATCTCTATATGCACGTTAAGCTCGGCGTTGCCATCGGGCAATATGCTCTCCAACACTTTGCGCGCTTGCAGTCCTTTGGCCGGCAATGCTATCGGATAGTCGGAAAGGTCGGTGAGCGATATGCTTTCTTTTCTGGCCAGAGGATGGTCCTTCCGTGCGATCACAGACAGGCGGTCTTCAAAAAGGATATGCGATTCTATCTGCGGATAGTGGCCTTGCGGCCGGAAAGACAGCACGAAGTCCAGTTCTCTCTTCGACAGTCTTTCTATCAGTTCGGCCATGGGCATGTATACCACATTCAGGCGTATCTCCGGATAGCGTTTGATGAAGTCTTTTATGGTCTCGTGCATCACCATGTTGAACGAGTGTGTCACTCCGATGTTCAATGTACCGCATTTCATGTTTTTCAGATCTTCCATGCGGTTGGCGCAGTCGTCGGCTGTCTGTATGGCTCTCTCGGCAAATGGGAGCAGTTCCTTTCCCGGTTCGGTGAGTGTCACTTCGTGCGAGTTTCTGAAAAACAGGGCGCAGCCGAGCTCGTCTTCCAGTTGCTTTATAGTCTGCGAGAAAGTGCTCTGTGTGACGCATGTGGCGCGTGCGGCCTCAGAGAAATTCAGTGTTCTCGCCGCCTGTATAAATGATTTCAGGTGTCTTAGTTCCATGTATTAATGGTCGTTTCTTAGGTTTTTCTATGTGCAAAGATACATCGTTTTGCTCAAAAAAACTTTCGTCCGGCATTTATAATGTCATTTTAACTTTGTGTCCTGTGGGGAATATTTGCCGATGCAGAATATGGGCACGGTCACTCCGATGAACATAAGTACGATGATGCAGCAGCATAGAAAGCCGTTGTAGTTCAGTTGATATAGGTGGTGCATGAAGTCGTTTTCCGAAGCGTGGCGTATGCAGAGCAGGAAAGCTTGTATCGTGCGGTAAGCGTACATGCCGGGAATCATTGGCAGCAAAGCCGGAAACGAGATGCTCTCGGCCGGGGCTTTCCTGTGTGATGATAGAGGCACGGCCAGCAGGCCGATAACGAGGCTGCCGATAAAACTTGCCGTAATGACGGACATGTCGAGCCTGTCGGTCAGCAGTGTTCTCGTGCCGTGGCCTGCGGCGGCAAGCAGGGCGCAGTCTGAAAAGTTTCTGACAGGCACATTGCTTATACTGCCGAAACCGATGGCGGCAATCGCCGCAAAGATGCAATCTTCTAAAATGTATGTCATCCTTATGTTTGTTTACATGATGTTGATGTTCATTATCAATAAGCAGAGGTATAACCCGGCAGACAGGCAAATGGTGGTGATCGAGGCTGTGATGAACCGGCTCATGGCGCAGATGTGGTGACCGTTGATCAGGTCGCTCACGGCATTCATGTAATGTATTCCCGGCACGAGGTAGAGCACACTTGTGGCCAGTGCTGTATCTGGAGTGTCGCTCCAACTGAAAACACGTGCGGAACACGACATTACGGCAGATATGCAGCTTGCGGCTATGATGGATAGGCGTGGGTCGATATGCCACTTTCTGTGCAAGGCGTCTTTGACGTAAAAACCGCAGGCCGTGGCAACGAGCACTATGAGCATTGCCATGCCGTCGCCTCCGAACAGGCGGCAGAACGATGCATTGGCGAGCGAAGTGAGGGCGGTCACTGCCGGAAAAGGTATTCTTGGCGTGCCTGTCACTTTTCGGTATAGCATGATTGCCGTGCCGAGCGGCAGATGTCGCTCACGGCAGTGGAGGCTTAGTTTGCTTAGCGCTTTCACTGTGGAATAGTTCACGGCGCATAGGCATGTAGCCTTGCTCCTGACGATGATGCTGCCTGCCGCCTCGTCTTTTACCACTACTTCCACGTGGCGCGGATAGATGTTCACTTCCGTCTCGCTGCCGTATGCCTCTGCCATGCGTAGAACGTTTTTCTCTATCCTTACCGTAGTGGCTCCGCATTCAAGCAGTGTCGCGGCATAGTCGCACAGGAATGTTTCAAGCTCATGCCTGTCGGTGGTTGTGTGTTTAATTGTCGTCATCGTCTGTTGAATATATGGTGTCGTTGTCCCATGATATGAGATGGTGTTTCTTGTTCAGTGAGTTTAATTTTTTGCACACTGTGTCGCCGAATGCCACGAAAGCCACGAAAATGAGGCATCCGTATATTGGCAGCGCTTCGTAGGATAGTAATATAGCTGTTGTCATAACTTATCGTTTTTTATATTCATCCGGCAAAGTTACGGCATGATTGTCGGGCGGAAAATGATTTGGATGCGTTATTGTGAATAGCGGCTATCGGTAAATGGTATATAAGGAGGTATTTATTTGTCTTTTAATTATATTTTAAGTAATTTTGTCTTCCTGTAAAATCAAAAGTATAGGAATGGATAATATGTTTTCGGATGGTATAGAGGTCATCGTGTTTGATGCCGATGATACGCTTTGGGACTGTCAGTCGCATTTCGAGAAGGTAGAGCGCCGCTACTGCGAGTTGCTCTCGTCGTATGGTGATGAGAAGACGGTGGCCGGCGAATTGTTTCGTACAGAGCGGGATAACATGGCTCTGCTCGGCTATGGCACCAAGGCTTTCACGCTGTCGCTCATAGAAAATGCAGTGCGGGTCAGTGGTGGAAAGGTGTCCGGTGATGTGGTCGGAGAGATTGTGAGGATGGGTAAGTCGCTGTTGTCCATGCCGGCAGTGCCGCTTCCCGGAGTTTACGATGCGTTGGCCCGACTGTCCGGTTACCGTATGGCAGTGTTCACCAAGGGCGAGCTTCTCGATCAGGAAAATAAGTT
Source organism: Prevotella sp. PTAC (assembly GCF_013166535.1). NCBI lineage: Bacteria > Pseudomonadati > Bacteroidota > Bacteroidia > Bacteroidales > Prevotellaceae > Prevotella > Prevotella sp. PTAC. Next base: position 25,872 of record NZ_JABKKK010000012.1, on the reverse strand, counting down.
GCGCCGTTCGGGACTGGCCGGTTTTTTCGAGCATGTTGAGATTGTTTCTGACAAGACCGAGCGTGAGCATGCCGCTCTGTGCGATCGTCTCGGCGTCGTTTCTGGGCGTGTTCTCATGGTTGGCAACTCGTTTCGCAGCGATATAGCTCCTGCGGTGGCTATCGGCGCCCGTGCTGTTCATATCCCGTTTCACGTCACATGGCAGTTGGAAAAGACGGAGGAATATGCCCATGAGCGGATTGTCAGGTTGTCGCACATTAGCGAATTGCCGTCACTGGTATTGTCCGGTCGGTAACATTTGCGAATGTGAGGCGTATGTAAAACAACTGTGAGGCATATATAAAGTGTATTTAAAATGTTAACGGCGCAAAGTCTGATCGTCAGACTTTGCGCCGTTAACATTTTATAGAATACGTAAAAAGCGGGTTATTTGACAAACTTGTGTCCGTCGACAATGTATATACCCTTGCCCACTTTGTTTATATCTGTTCCCATGTACCGTCCGTCAATTGTGTATATATGTCCGTTCCGGTATTCGGTTGCGGTCGTTTTGATGTCTTCTATGCCGTTGATGTCGGTAGGCGTCACAAGAACCTCATCAAGGAAGAAACGGCGCCGGATGGATCTGAGAGTTAATTTAATTTTTCCACTACCTGTAATGATAGTGTTACAATCGTTCCATTGATTTTGTTCCAACCTAAAAGATGTTTTTGCCAATTTCGCGTTTCCATCGCTTACTGATAATACGATTGTTGTTCCGTCACCGGTCCATGGCGCGGCTTTAAACATGAGGGTTGTCTCTCCGTCTATTTCAAATTCCGGTGTGGTAACTTCTCCGTTTCGCGAACTGTTTCCGAACAAAGCACATTTGTCGGCTCCAGCCATGACTGTTGTTGTCCATCCAGTGTTGTCTGGAATGAAAGAATTGTTGCCTACATTCTCTCCGCTCCATATGTTGTCATTTCCTCCGGCTCCACTACACATACTGAACGACTCATAGAAAATGGCTTCATCAGGTTTGTTTATATTCTGATTTTCGTTCTTTTTCACCTCAAACGATACCGTTCCATTGTTATGACGGGCAATGTTGAGAATGGATTTGTCCATATAGTAAGTACCGTCAGTGTTTTTGTTGTATAACATGGTTGACGGTGTGGTGGTAGCCGTGATGCAGTTTACCGAGCCGTAAGGGAACGGGTCGCCGGCAAAATCAGCTGCCGATGTGCTTCCGTCTTTGTTGTCCGCATGGATGATGGTGCACCTTTGGTGATCGTTGATATATGGGTTTGTGGTGCAGTTAACCATGTTGTAACTCCATACGGATTTGTTGAAGTCCACGTGCAGCACGAGCAGTCCCGAACCGTAAAGCTCGCTGTCCCATCCGGTCTGTTGCCTGTTTTCAAACAGGTAATACTCGTTTTTATTTCCTTGATTGTACATTATGTAAGTATCGCCGCCTTCGCCGATTGCTTTCATGTCGGTGATGACGGTGTCGCCGGTAATCTCTATCGGCTGTTTCCATCCGCAGTACATCCGCTCGTAGCTTGTGTATGACGGCGGTGTGAAACCATTGTCGAGATGGCTGCCCGAGTCCATGATGTCCCACACTCCCATGCCGAAGTTACCGCCGTACTGAGTGTCGTACATGTCGGGCAGTCCCATGCAGTGTGAAAACTCGTGGCAGATCACTCCGATACCTTCCGGCTGCGTGTCGCTGCGCATCTCGTTGCTGCATGCGTATGTGTTTATGACGACTCCGTCGAGCTTTATTCCGTAGCCGAGTTGCGACTCGTGGGGCCAGATGGTGTTCTCGTCGCCGCCTGTTGCCTCGCCGCGTCCGGCATAGAGGATGAACACCTGATCCACGGCACCGTCGCCATCCCAGTCGTAATCGGCAAAGTTCACCTGGCTGTCTGCTTGTTGGCAGGCTTCGACAACCATGCTGCGCACGTTAAGGTCAATGGCTCCGTTGTATCCGTTGGCACCGTAATAGGCATATCCCTTTGGCATCGTCATCGGACCAACCACATCGAAGTCGAGTGTGAACTGTCCTTCACTCTGGTCACGGAAATAGTCTTTTACGCTGCCCACGAATCCGTCGTTGCTCGTGAACCCTTCCTCGTTGGCTATTCTGTCGTACAGTGCCTGGTCGTGGCCGGGTTTAAACTTGGTGTCGGCAAACTCCACGAGTATTATCAGACCTTTCTTCGTACCTGTATATGCGGGGTGGTCTCCTCCGATAGTCGCTTTCATCTGGCCTTGTCCGGCTTTTGCCAACATACGTTTTGTATTGGCTTCCTTTCTCAGCTCCATCGCCCTTTCGGCTATCATGGTTTTGTTGGCAATCTCGTAAACCTCGGTTCCTTGTTTCTTTACGTATCCGGTTCCGTCGGCCGCCTGCCAATAGTGTCCGAATTCGTCGCCTTTCAGTTCCACTCTCACTTCCCTTCCATCAGCCAGCCGCACGGTTTTCCAGATGCCGCGCTGTGCCGGAACGGCCATGGCAAGTGTTGCCGTGGCGATGAACGACAGTGTCATCAATAACTTTTTCATGTCATTATGTTCTTTGTTTGTTATGTTATTTTATATTGTAGATATGCTGTTTTCGGTAGTGTGCGCAGCAATTTGCAAAGTTAGTGAATAAAAATGAGAATATAAAGATAAGGGAGTTAAAAGAGAGTGTAAGCCGTCGAAATGGTGAAAGCCGCATTCCGCTAATCTTCAAAAGTCGGCCTCCGGTCGTGTGTCATACCCTCATCACCGCTCTTACGGCAAACCAACAGTGCATCGCCAAAGTGACGAACCTGCCGTAATGGGCTTCCATTATGCGGTAACGCTCTTTCAGGGAACTGCGGCGATGCTTCGTCGACAGGCCCTCCTCGGTGTAGTTTGCTATCGTGGCCTGTACGTTGAGGAGCGGCAGTTGCCTGCTTTCAGCCTCTTTCATCACTCTGATGCACCAGTCTACATCGGCCGAATAGCGGTATCGCAGGTCGTAAGCGATGCCTCTGGCTATGTCCTTTCTTGCGTAGAAAGCCTGATGGCACACGAGCATTCCGTGCCTGAACGATCGCCATGTGAGTCGTTTCGGCGGTGTCAGTCGCCGGCGGCGCAGAAACACCCCGTTGCTGTCCACGATGTCCGTATCGCCATACAATACGGCGGGCAGTTTGCCAATAGCCGCTTTTTTAGCCTTTGCTTTTCTTATGATTGACGATACGGTTGAGGCTTCGGGGTAGAAATCTCCGGCGTTCATGAATACGATGTAGTCGCCGGTGGCCATTGTCAATCCTTTGTTCATAGCGTCATAAAGTCCATTGTCCGGTTCCGACACGATTATTACCCTGCGCCTGTTGTGTATAGTATAGCTGTCTCGCTTGTATTCTTTGGTCATTTTTACGGTTCCGTCTGTCGACGCTCCGTCTACGATGATATGCTCGATGTTGTGATAATTCTGTGTGAGCACGCTCTTTAAAGTGCGTGGCAACGTCTCCTGTGCATTATAAGTGACGGTTATGATGCTTAGTCTTATCATACGGTTTCAGGCTTTGTCGTTTATTAGTCGGTTGTATATCTCTATATATCTGTTTGCCACGGCACTCTCTGAAAACCTTCTCTGCACCTCGTTGCGGAGTTCTTCTCTCCGGATGTCCGTCTTTATGCACCAGTCAATGCCGGCCGCGAGGTCGTCCGTAGATTGGTATTTGGCGAGATAGCCGTTCTTTTTGTGTCTTATTATGTCTGTCTGTCCGCTGTTGTCGAACGATACTGGAAGGCAGCCGCAGGCTTGCGCTTCTATCAGTGTCTGCCCGAATGTCTCATAAAGTGATGATGACACAAGCGTGTCGGCAGCCGAATAAATCTTCGACAGCGTGTCCTCGTCGCTCACGGATCCTGTGTGTTTGTATTCCACGGGCATGTCGTCGAGTATGCTTTTGTCTCTTATCGCTCCGAAAAGCAGCAGGCATACGTCTGTCCTTGCATATCCGTGGCGCTTCACGAGGCATGCCAGTGCCTCTTTCAGGAAATGAAATCCTTTGATGGGTGTATCTATTCGGGCGGCTCCGAATGCTATGACATGTTTTTGGGCGATACCCAGCGCTGTGCGTGATGTTTTCCGGTCGAGCGGTTTGAATTTTGAAAGGGGCAGCGAGTTGGGAATCGTATCTACCGGTTGGCCATGCAATAGCGCGCTCGAGCGTGCCCTGTCTGCCAGCCACCCGCTTACGGCCACGAAATTTATGCGTGCTCCTTCGAGCAGGTCCCGTTTGCGTATGAATGTCCTGTAAGCCAAATCCTTGGTGCCCGGAAACCTCAGCATCGGGCATTCTCGGCATTCTGTGGTGTATTTGCCGCATGTGTGTGCGTGATGGCAGATGGCCGTACACTCCCACATGTCGTGCATTGTCCATACCACGGGCTTGCCTGCCGACAGTATCTTGCGGATGCTTTTCAGCGACAGCATGCCCTGGTTTATCCAGTGCAGGTGTATGATGTCGGCCTCTTTGAACTCCGCCGTCCGCGTGATGTCCATTCCGGCGTCGGCCGTCGACACAGCGAAGAGGTTCTTCCGGCTGAACAGATTATTGGCCCAGATGACCAGCCGCTCGTACAGGAATGCCGCCTTGTGCCTCATTCCGCCGCCGCATTGCGCCACATATAGTGCGCCAGTCTGTTTTTTTGCCACCAGCATGCGTGCCTTTATGCCGTTGTTGTTCAGTGCCTCGGTCAGCCGTCTGGCCGCCACGGCCGCTCCGCCGGTGCATTCACTCGTGTTGACTGTCAGTACTCTCATTGTCATTGTGATTGTGTTTGCAAAGATAGTGTTATTTCTCGAAAGTAGCATGATTGTTTGGCGCTATTTCTTCAATAAAGCGATATGCGTTTTATTGTTTGTGGATTGGATCCCGTGTCTTTGCCGGTATGCGATGCGCTGATATTCGGTGCCAGCTACAAATAAAACGCCGCCGCTTTCACAAGCGGCGGCGTTCGACCTAATGTAAAAGTGGTATTCACCACATTAATTAAAACGAAATGTTTTAATCATTTCCCTTCCGCCCCGCCTCACGCTTCTTATAAACATTCGTTGGCGTGCCGGCCGTTTACTGCCGTGCGTGACGGATTATTGTCATCAACCGTATCCTTAGTCTTCCTCGTCCATGCCCCATACGTCGAAACTTCCGAAAGCATGGTCTTTCGAGCGGTCGGTGTCATTGTTGCCTGACGGGTCTACATCCAATAATGCGCTTGCGGCGAGTATTGGTGAAATTTCTATGTTGAGCACGTATGTTGATGGTTTGATATACTTTTTCATGTCTTTTCGTTGTATTTGTTTGTTGATGATTTGATTTTTTGTTGATAAACTTCTTGCCGTTCTTTATCAGCAGCCCTTTGGCATCTGCCGAAACACGGCGACCCGTGAGGTCGTATACCGGTGCGTCGGCCTCGTATTTGGCAGCGTTGATGTCGCTGATGCCTGTCGTCTCACCGTCGAAAGCAATCTTCACGCCTTTGGCTGCGTTCGTGCCGCTGACGAGCAGATACGCCCTGTTGGCCTTAATCTGAGTGCCGGCTGGTTGGCGGAATCCGGCTACTCCGTCTTTCATTCCGAGAGTGAGCACGGTCTTACCCGGCTCGGCGGCAAGTACGGTTATGTCTGTGTCTTCGGTCACGCCTTTGAGGTCGCTTACCATGACGCCTGTTGATGTCGCTTCTTCGAATGTGAACTCACCTGCCTCATTACTTTTCACGAGCACGCCGTAATTCGCCGGGATGAAATCGAGCGTGATTTCGCTCACGGTCAATGTCGTCTCGTCGGCACTTAACTCGCCCCTGTATGCCGTCACGCCGGCGGGGATAGTGGCGTTATAGTCGAGATAGAGGCTGTAGAAGTCTGTATCGGTGGTGGTGAGGGTGTAGCTTTTGGTAGTATGAGGATATTTTACTGCTATCATGCTTGGATAGAGGACCTGTCCGTTGTCAGTAATGGTAAGTGTGTTTTCTGTTCCTGTATATGTGTATGTCAAGGTCTTTGCTTTTGTATCAACTTTATCTGCATCCTGATTGTTGAAAGACATAGCATTTACCGTGGGTGTTGGTCGGTATATACACTGGCAACACCTTTCCTCCAGCATGAATTCTTAGCTTCATATTGCGTGCCGTTGAGACTTACCTTTCTTGATTTAGTGTCGTTCGTGATGTTTTTTATATTCGCACCAATAACACTTTCAATGGTAACATTCTCCATGCTTGTCCATGTCTTTTCACCTACGGTTTTGTTTGTGTCATCAAGACTCTGCGTAAGTCCGATAGTTGTTGTCTGTGCCCATCCCATGCCGATTCCGCATGCAATGAGCATTAATAAACTCAGTATTCTTTTCATTTTAATTTGTTAATAGATTTATATTATGTCAATTTAATTTCGCGAACAAAGATAGTTAATAATATTCAAAAAAAACAGATGTGAAAATATTTCAACAGAGGGTTCTTTTAACCTTTTTTGCGATACAAATATACTTTCAGCGTCGGGTTGTGTGTTTATCAGGGTTGATGTGTCTCGTGTGTCGGTTTTGCCGGTGGAATATATTTTGCGGCCGTTTGATATAGTTTATCGCTATCGGCCTGGTGCGGTGCGTTGCCGGTGATTGTCGTGAATAATGTTTACAAAAGGTCGTTTATATTTCGATTTTTTTGAAATTAAAAGCCTGTGGGCTGAAATATCACAGTATTTTGCGATTTCGGCAACGGCCTGTCAGTCAGGTGATTATGTTTATGTGGACATGTTTTGACAGTATTTTACCGTGTGAAGGGCACCCCGTCGGGTGTGTTTATATATGGTTTTGGGTCGCGTTTGGATACCCGTTGCGACACAACGGGTATCCAAACGCAATGCAACGGGTATCTAATCATGGAGCAACGAGTATCCCGTTGCAAAAAAATGCCGTGTTTCCGGTCTTGCAACGACAAGTCGGGCGCTTTTTATTTTCTATTTCGTGGAAAAACAAAGTGTTAATTTCGTGACTTTATTCTTACATACATAGGTTCTGTCCTGCTATCGCCTTTTTGTGTCGGGAGTTGGTAAGGCGATAGGTGATGTCATGGCGGGATGTTGTTGCCCGGTATGTTTACTGCCCGGAGACCAGCGGCCACCCGTCTGCCGTCCACTCCATATTGCGGCGAACGAGCACCGGCGCTCCTTTGTCGGTGGTGCTGTATCCGTGGCAGATGAATATGTCCTTGTCTCCGAAATGATACGCCGCACTGTGTCCCACAGCCTCAAACAGGCGTTTGTCTCCCTCGATGACGACGGTGCCGCCACCATCGCGCATGTCTCGTCCATCCCGGTCGAGATACGGGCCGGCCACGTTGCGGCTGCGACCCACCGCCACCTTATATGTGCTTTCCGTTCCGCGGCAGCAGTAGTCCCACGACACAAAGAGATAGAAATATTCTCCGTGGCGGAAGATGAACGGAGCCTCCACGGGATTTTCACGGCCGCCGGTCTTGCGGCGGGCTATCGTGCGGATGCTGTCACGGCTCGCTATGTGCATGGTAGAGTCGAGCGGGGCGAGCTGTATGCCGTCCCAGAAAGAACCGAACGCAATCCATGGACGGCCATTCTCGTCGATGATGAAGTTGGGGTCTATGGCGTTCCAGTTGTCGCGCCCGCCGCGCGAGCACACCAGTGCGCCTTCGTCTTTCCATTGTGTGCCTCCGTCTCCTCTGCCGTCGGGTGCCACGAGCCTTTCGGCCGAGGCCAGTCCTATGGCCGACGTGTTCTTTCCGAATGTGGAGCAACTGTATGCCAGCCACCAGCGGCCCCGGAACCGGATGATGTCGGGTGCCCACACGTGGTCTCTGAATCCGGGCACGGAGTCGTGCGTCCACCCGGGAATGGACCCGAGTACGGGGGTGCGGCTCCACACCGTCCATTCTTTCATGTCTGCAGATGTAGCCAACTGCAAGCCGTGTCCTGTGCTCATCATGTAGTATGTGCCGTCTTGCACGGCCATTACCGGGTCGTGTACCATCGGATTGCATGTCTGTATGCTCTGCTGTGCGGTTGCCGTTGCGGCGATCAGTGCGAATAGGGATAGTGCGGTTTGTCTCATGTATGTATATTCTTAATATAGCAGTAAGGCTCCGGCCGCGGCGCTGTATGCGATCATGTGTATGGGATTGATTTTGAAAAACATGGTTCCGGCGAAGGTGGCCGCGAACAATGCTGTGCTGATGAAAAACCGCCACGGGTTTTCCGAGGGTGTGGAGAAGTTGTCGGGGGTTATGAGCAACAGAGTGGCCGCCCCGAGAAGTCCCACCACGGCGGGGCGCAGTCCGGCGAATACAGACTGTACCGTCGGGGTATGCATGTATTTGAGGAACATTCGGCTGATGACGATCATCAGTATGAGCGATGGTAGAACGAGGGCCGCCGTGGCAGTGAGACTGCCGAGGATGGCGAGCGGCTCGCCAAGTCCGGCGTTGTGTACGGCGGTATATCCGCAGTATGTGGCGCTGTTGATGCCTATCGGGCCGGGTGTCATCTGGCTGATTGCCACGATGTCGGTAAACTCGCTCGTGGTCATCCAACCATGGTTGTGCACCACTTCGGCCTGTATGAGAGACAGCATGCCGTAGCCGCCGCCGAAACCGAAAAGGCCGATGAAGAAGAAGGTGACGAATAGGTCTGTGAAAATCATGATCTTGCGGTTTTGTCGTGTGTGCCGTCAGTGTGCGGGCTGTCTGTTCCGGTGTGCTTGCCGTCTTTCTCTTTGGTCCGGCAGATGTATCTGCCGTATATCCATCCGCCGGTTCCTGCTATGATGATGACGGCTATCGGCGACACGCCGAGTGCCCATATTGCGAGTGCCGACACTATCGGAATCCAGCAGTTGGTGATGCTTATCCGTGCGCTGCGGGCCATGTTGAACGTGGGCACCGCGATTAGCGCCACCACGGCCGGGCGTATGCCTCTGAACATTGCCGCCACGATGGCGTTGTCTTGGAAACGGCGGAAGAACATGGCGATGAGAAGTATGATGACGAATGAGGGCAGGGCGGTGCCGAGTGTGGTGCACACGGCTCCGCGTGTCTTGCGCAGACGATATCCCACGAAGGTGCTTACGTTGATTGCGAACACGCCGGGACAACTCTGTGCTATGGCGATCACGTCCATAAGTTCCTCGCGGGCCATCCACCGGTGGCGGTCCACTATCTCTTTTTCGATCAGCGGTATCATGGCGTAGCCGCCGCCAAGGGTGAACAGTCCTATCTTGAAGAACGTCTTAAAGGATTGTAAGAGCATGTTTTTTTAGGAGAGGCTTTTTTAGGAGTTAAAGGAGCTAAGGGAGTTATGCAGGCCACCGCCTGTGGGGTTAAGGACAATACTGATTATAATATATATAGCTGTTATATGAACTTGATACAACTTTAAGCATTTGTCTTTAACCCCACAGGCGGTGGCCTGCATAACTCCCTTAGCTCCTCTGGTTTCTAAAAAATTATTGTCTTGCTTTTACCCATTCCCTGGCGTTCACGAACGCTTCTATCCAAGGGGTGACATCGTCTGCACGGCGGTCGGCAGGATACCATGCGTTCTGCCATGGGAAGATGGCGCGCTCCAGGTGGGGCATCATGGCCAGATGACGACCGTCGGCGCTGCATATTCCCGCCACGGCGAAGTCGCTTCCGTTCGGGTTTCCGGGATATTCGGCACGGTTATACTTAGCCACTATGTTGTATTGGCTCTCGTCTCCGGGCAGGGAGAACCTGCCCTCGCCGTGAGCAACCCAGATACCGAGTCTGTTTCCGGCCAGTGAACGGAGCATCACACTGTCGTTCTCCGGTATGGCGAGACTCACGAAAGAACTCTCGAACTTGTGCGAGTCGTTGTGTTTCATCTGTATTTGCTTGATGTCGGAAGTCGGTTTGCCATCGAGCAGTCCAAGCTCTACCATGAGCTGGCAGCCGTTGCATATACCCAGCGACAGGGTGTCTTCGCGTGCATAGAACTTTTCGAGCGCCTCTTTGGCCTTCGGGTTGAAGAGGAACGCGCCTGCCCAACCTTTTGCCGAGCCGAGCACGTCGCTGTTTGAGAAGCCTCCGCAGAACACGATCATGTTGATGTCTTCGAGTGTCTCGCGGCCGCTGATGAGGTCGGTCATCATCACGTCTTTCACGTCGAATCCGGCAAGGTAGAGCGAGTATGCCATCTCACGCTCGCCGTTGGTGCCTTTCTCACGTATGATGGCGGCTTTGATGCCGGATGGTGTGCGGCGGTCGGGGTCGATGCCGTATTGCGACAGCCGGCCGGTGAAGTATTTGTTGAACTTCATCTCCAAAGGCTGGTTCTTATAGTTGGCGTATCTCTCGGCCGCGCAGCCGTTCATGCTCTGTTTGCGGTCGAGCAGGTATGATGTCTTGTACCATGTGTCGCGCAGTGCGTCGATGTCGAACTTATGCTCGAAGTCGCCGCATTTCACTGTGATGTTGCGGTCGTCTGGCGTTGAGTAGCCGATCTTGGCAAAGCCTGTTCCGTGCTCGTCCATGAATGTGCGGAACTCCTCTTTATGCTCGTCTGATACTTCGATTATCACTCCCGGGTTTTCGGCGAAGAGTGTCTTTACGATGTCTCCGTCGGTACACAGGTCGTGCAGGTTGATGTGCATGCCGCCCTTAGTGTTGGCAAAGCACATTTCGAGCAGTGTGGTTATCAGTCCGCCGGCGCTGATGTCGTGACCTGCCATTATCCAACCGCGGTTTATCAACTCCTGAACGGCGTGGAAGGCGTCGCGGAAATACTCGGGATTTTTCACCGTGGGGACATCGTCGCCCACCTTGCCGAGACTTTGTGCGAATGCGCTTCCGCCGAGGCGCTGCTCGTCGAAAGAGAAGTCTATGTGGTAGATGGATGCGTTCTTGTCGTTCACCATTACGGGCGATACCACCTTGCGGATGTCGCTTACCTCGCCGCCGGCACTCACGATGACCGTTCCCGGGGCAATGATCTTGTTGCCGTCGGGATATTGCTGGGTCATGGAGAGCGAGTCTTTACCGGTAGGCACATTCACCTGTATGGCGCAGCAGAAGTCGGAAAGGGCCTTGACAGCACTGTAAAGGCGGGCGTCCTCGCCCTCCTGCGAGCGGCAGGGCCACATCCAGTTGGCCGAGAGGCTGAGGCTGTCCATGCCTTCCGGGAGCGGTGCCCACACGATGTTGGTAAGAGCCTCGGCCACGGATAGCACGCTGCCTGCCTCGGGCGAAGCCAGGCCTGCCTGCGGGGCGTGGCCCAGAGCGGTGGCGATACCCTTGCGCCCACGGTAGTCGAGAGCCACCACGCCGCAGTCGCTAAGCGGCAACTGTATCTCGCCCTGGCACTGCTGGCGGGCTATCTTGCCCGTAACCGAGCGGTCGACTTTGTTCGTCAGCCAGTCTTTGCAGGCCACGGCTTCGAGCTGTAACACGCGAGACACGTAAGTGTCCAGTTGCGTGTGTCCGGCTGCCTGTTGGCAACCGTTGTCCGCCTGTGTCTTGTCCGTGCAGTTGTCATAAGCCAGCCGAGCGTAGTTGCGCCGCACCGTGTTGTCTTTCATAATGGTTTTCGGTGAGTGGCCGAACATCTGGGCCACATCGAGGTCGAACGGTCTGATGCCGTCGCCCTGCTCGAATGAGAAGTGGGCGTCGCCCGTAGTCTCGCCGACCACGTACATAGGGGCACGCTCCCGCTCGGCAATCTTACGCACGTCGTCTATGTGTTTCTCGTCGATGAGCAGTCCCATGCGTTCCTGACTCTCGTTGGCGATAATCTCTTTGGAGCTGAGGGTCTTGTCGCCGATAGGCAGTTTGGCCATGTCTATCCGTCCGCCGCACTCCTCGACAAGCTCGCTGAGGCAGTTGAGGTGACCGGCTGAACCGTGGTCGTGGATGCTGACCACCGGGTTGACATCGCCTTCGCACAATGCTCTGACGAGGTTGTAGGCGCGTTTCTGCATCTCCGGGTTGGCACGCTGCACGGCGTTAAGCTCTATTCCGTTTGAGTATCGGCCCGTATCTACCGACGATACCGAGCCGCCGCCCAGTCCGATGCGGTAGTTGTCGCCGCCCACGACAACCACCTTGTTGCCTTTCTGCGGCTCCTTTTTGAGGCAGTCGCGCTTCGTTCCGTAGCCTACTCCGCCAGCGAGCATTATCACTTTGTCGTAAGCGTACTTCTCGTTGCCCTCGCAGTGCTCGAATGTGAGCAGCGAACCGCATATCAGCGGTTGGCCGAACTTGTTGCCGAAGTCGCTCGCTCCGTTGGAGGCTTTGATCAGAATCTGCTCCGGTGTCTGGTAGAGCCATTTGCGTACCGGCAGTATGTCTTCCCAGTCTCTGTCACGGTCGCCCGAGAGCTCGTCTTCCGCGAGTCTCGGATAAGAAGTCATGTATACGGCTGTTCCGGCGATTGGCCATGAGCCTGTTCCGCCGCCCATGCGGTCGCGGATTTCTCCTCCCGTACCGGTAGCGGCACCGTTGAAAGGCTCCACGGTGGTGGGGAAGTTGTGTGTCTCGGCTTTCAGGGATATAACGCTCTCCACGTCCTTGACGGTGAAGTAGTCGCTGGTAGTCTGGTCGGCGGGAGCGAACTGCTCGACGACCGGTCCTTGGGCGAAGGCCACGTTGTCTTTATATGCCGATAATATCTTGTTCGGGTTTTCCTGTGTTGTCTTTTTAATCATAGCGAAGAGGCTCGACTCCATCTCTTTGCCGTCGATGATGAACGTGCCGCCGAAAATCTTGTGGCGGCAGTGCTCGGAGTTTATCTGCGCGAAACCGAATATCTCGGAGTCGGTGAGTGGCCGGCCGAGCTCTTTCTCTATCTTGTGTAGATACTCTATTTCCTCTTTCGAGAGCGCAAGTCCTTCCTGCTCGTTGTACTCTTCGAGGTTGTCCACATGCTTGATGGGCTGCGGGGCGAGGTCGACGGTGAACACCGACTGGTCGAGTCCGTCGTACATGCGTTGCAACATCGGGTCATGTTCGGCCTCTTTCGATTCCACGGGGAAGAACTCTTCTATACGAGAAATGCCGTTGAGATTCATGTTCTGTGTAATCTCTACGGCATTCGTGCTCCATGGTGTTATCATTTCGCGGCGCGGACCGATGAAAAATCCTTCCATACTGTCGCCCTCTACCGGCTCGGCGTTGCCGTACAGCCAGCAAAGCTCATTGATTTCGTCGCTGTTCAACCGATGGTCTGTCTCGGTCGCTATTACGCTCTTCTGCGGAGTCTTGAAAAAAAGAATCATGCCTTATATTTTATAATTAGGGGAAAAATACGTATTTGCCCGCAAAGTTACATCAAAATAAGGAGAGAGCAAAATATTAAAAGGTCTTTTTTGTATCGCGTTCAGTTGCCTTTAGCCTTGCGTTTGGCTGCCAAACGGTATGTTTTCAAAAGGTCGACACCCACTTTCACGGTGCATACCGACGGCTTGATACCGTCTGTGGTCTTGAAGAGGGGTGTCAGTCCGATAGTCGTTCCGACGTTCAGCACGCCAAACTGCATGTCCAGTTCCATGTTCATGCCGAAGCGGTTGAGCCGCAGGTAGTCGGTCACGCCGTCCGTTGCGTCGGTCGACTTGAAGTTATACTTGGCGTTTGTGCGAGCCTCTAACGACAGACCGATGTTGCAGGAGTATATGTCGTCGATGCTTTGGATGCGGAACATCACCGGCAGCCGCAACGAACCGAAGTGTATGTTGTTCTCCGTTGTCGCGGGGTTGTCCGTGCGTTTCACCATGTCGCCCTCGTGACTCATGGCATGGTTCTTGTCGAAACTGTACCGTGAGTATACCAGTTGCACGCCGGCCGATATGCCGATGGTCTTCGATTTGTTCATGGCGAAAGCGACGGAGTAGGGTGTCAGGCCTATTTCGAGCGACCCGGTGCGGTGTGCCCGTGTGCCGTCGTAACTGCTGCCGAGCGGTTTTGTGACCATACTTCCGAAGCCGTACCATACCGTCGGCATGCCCGGGTCGAACTTCCGCTTGTCTAAATCCTTGATGCCCGTCATCGCCATGCCGGAGAATACGCATTCCTCTTCGGTACCGTCGGTGAACACACTCTCTTTCGTTTTGGTCAGATAGTTGTCCTTTCGGTCGAATACCTTGAAGTCAGGCTCACCTCCCCGCTCGCCGATTACTATTCTCTTGCCTTTGTAAATGACGGTGGTGTCGTTGGTTTCTTCTGCCTGTGCCGCAATGGCGGCAAGGCAAAGCAGTGCTGTGAGTATCTTGTTTGTCATGATATGGGTCGTTTGTTTTTTATATATGGGTCGTTTGCTTTTAATGTATGGGTTGTTTCGTTCCAAGATATGGGTTATTTCTTCTTGAACAGTTTGAATACCTTGTCTATATCGGTGCCTATGCTTATCGAGGTCATGTTGGCCTTCACGCCGTCTGTTGTCTTGAATATCGGTGTGAGACCGGTTTTCAATCCGAGGTACACGGGGCCGTAGTTGATATACATTTCCAAGTTTACTCCGAAGCGGTTGAGTTTCAATCCGTCGGACATCCCGGTTGTGTTGTCCGACGCTTTGAAGTTATACTTGGCGTTGGTGCGTGCCTCGAACGACACGCCTAACGACATGGCGCCCGGCATTTGAGGCTCTTGCAGGGTGAAGAGGAGCGGTACTCTCACCGAACCGAAGAACATATTGTTTGCCGTTGTGGCGTCGCATCCGATGCGTTCCACAAGTCCGTTGTTCATTCTCATGCCGTAATTGTGGTCGAAGCGGTATCGGGAGAACACGAGTTGCAGGCCCGATATCAGTCCGAATGTCTTGGCCCTGTCGAGCGAGACGGCTGTCCGCAGCGGTGTGACGCCCGCCTCAAACGAGCCCCACATGTTGCTGCCCATGGGGTTGCCGCTACTTCCAATTCCATCGGTAAGTTTGTTGATGCCGACCCATACGGTGGGCAACATCCCTTTCACGCCCATTGTCTGCAACTCGTTCTCGCCCGAGAAAGGCGAGCTTACGTATGTCCTTACGACGTTGTTGCCGTTTACAAACACGCTTTCTTTTATCTTGTTCGTGTCATTTTGGTATACGGTTATCTTTGTCTCGGTGTCGTTTGAGCCGATGACGAACTTCCGTCCTTGATAGTTTACCGTGGTGTCTGTCGCCTCGGTGGCGTTCATTGTGCATGGCAGTAATGCTACGATGGCTATGATAATACTTCTCATTGTCTGTTGTTTGTTTGCCGCTTGTCATGCTAAAGCGTTTATGCCGGCATGGCCTGCGTTTTGGTTTTGATTATGGTTATGTTGCCATTTATCTCCGGTTGGCGCCTTTTTGTCCGGCGTCCGGTGGGTTGCCCCGTCCTGCTTACAGTATCACTCCGAGGCCGACAGACGTCGTGTAGCACTCTGGCGCATTCCCTTTTTTGAACAGTGGAGTGAGTCCTACGCTCATGGTAACCATCAGGTTGTTGTAGCCGGCATAGAGCTCGGCGTTGACGCCCATCGGATTCATTTTCAAGTTCTTTGACGGTGTCACCGTTCCTTGCTCCGTTTTGTATCTGCTTAGCTCGTTGAAGCGCGCTTCCAAGGACGCTCCCGCACCGATATACATTTCGTGATTGCTTGTCCCCAGCCGGGTCTGCCACTCCAATACGACAGGCAGCTTGATCTTCTGATAGCTTATGTAGCTGTTTTTCACTTCTCCTTCTTTTATCGGCACGAGCTCGCTGCGGTTGCCGTCGAATGTCATTGTCCAGCCTTTGTCGAGGTGGTGGTGGGTGAATACATACTGCACTCCCATGCCTATGCCGAATGTTTTTGAGGCGTTGAACGATATGTTGGCGTTAATCAGCGTAAATCCTATTTCGTATGACTTGGTGTTTCTTGTGTGAAGCGCGTTTGAGTTGCCGAACGACAGGCGGCTGTCGTTCCACAACGCGGAGTTGAAGAAGAAGTCGGGCAGATGCACGTTGAACTTGTTTTTTCCTCGCGCGTTCCACGTGTTGGGCAGAAACGGCGACGATACATATACCTGTTCCACTTCCTGTCCGTCGGCGAATGTCGTCTCCTTGACCATCCTCATGCCTGTACTGTCGTTCTTGAAGACGCTTACTTTTATCATATCCCCGTCTTCCGACACTACTATCTTCCTGTCTTTCGTATTCACCACCGTGTCTGTTTTCACTGTCGTTGTGGCTATGCTGTCGTTTGCTTGTGCGCCTATGGCCATTACAGCGGCGGCTATTAAAGTAAAGAGTTGTTTTTTTCATTATATTTGTTCTTTGGGTTTTCTGTATGTTTATTGTCATTTTGAGTAGCAGATGCTCATGATGTCCTGTGGCGAAAGTTTGCCCTCTATGTATATTACCGCACCGCGGTTACTGTCGGTATTGCTGAAAAGGATGTACCGGTTGATGTTTTTTTCTTCCGCCGGCATCATGTAGTATCCGCTTACGATGCGTCCGTTTTCCACCACTTCGCGGATTTTCTTGGCCCGTTTGCGGTCTTCTTTGAGCAGCGTGGCGATATTTTCCCCATATTTTTTGTAGGTGAGGCTCTTGTAGACTTTGAGCTTGTAGCCTTTCAGTCGGGTGTCGTGCAGTTCCACCATTTTGCAACCTTTGGCGTGACCATATTGTTCAAAGGCCTTTCCTGTTTTCAGATCGCCTTGTGCCAGTGCGGTCGCTGTAGCCATGACAGCCATCAACAGGAGCATTGACAGTCTTTTGAAGATGTTGCGTTGTCTCATGTTATGTCGTTTTTTTTGTTTCTTTAAAATGTTTATATTCTCTATATCATATTTTAGTGAAAATGAGTATGCTTGTTGCCTTTCTTGCGGGTGATGTCCTGTCAATCATCATCTGCTCATCATTTTCAGTGCTTCAAACGGGTCGTCGTCCGTGCTTGATACGAGTTTGAGTGCTTGTTCGGCTTCTTGTATGGCAAGGTCGTTGTCCGTATATTCGATACCGTCTATCACCACATGGTTTATCGCTGTCGCGGGTCGATGCCTGACGATGCCGAAAACGAGCATTGCCGCTGCCGCCGCTGGGCAGACATACATCATGACGCGATGTAACGTGCGTTCGGCTTGCTGTTTGTGCCGTTCCGGTTGGTGTGCCGTTTGGCTTGTGGCGGTTTCTTTCCGCTCTGCCGTCACGAAGGCGAAAATAGCCCGTAGCGGCTCCCATTCGTCCGGAATGCTGTCGCCTGCCGTATTGAAATACTCTCTGAGAGCCTGTTCCTCCGATCCGGTGGTGTCTCCGTCCATGTATCTCTCTATTAGTTTCGCGATGCTTTCTTGTGTCATATATTGTTCCTCTCACTTCTGTCTTTTATTTGTCAGATGTCTTTTTCCGTGATGTGCCTGTGGCTTTTGCAGGCTTGCGGGCTTTATCTACGCATGGCGGAAATCCTTATGAACTCTTCCCTTACTTTGCGTCTTGCCCTCGACAGGCTTTGCCTCAGGCTCTCGGCTGTGCATCCGGTGATTTGCATTATCTCGCCGCTTTCATATCCTTCTATCTCTTTCATTCTGAAAATAGTGCTTTGCAGTGCCGGCAACCGGTCTACGATGGCTCTTATCAGCCTCACTTGGTCGGTCTCTTCCACTGTGTTGTCTTCCGTGTATGGTTCGGCATAGGCATTTGTCTTGTCCTGTTCAAACCTCTTGCGGCGCCACGAGTCGATGGTCTTGTTGCGAAGGATTGTCATTGCCAGAGCCTCTATGTTGCCGTGATTTTCGAGTTTGTCGCGCATGTTCCACAGGCGGAGCATGACTTCCTGCACTATGTCTTCTGCGGTGTCGTCATCTCCAGTCAGTGTGCGTGCCCGTGCCACGAGCCTTGGTCTGATTGGTGTCGTTATGCTGTTGAACGTCTCTATCTTCATAATCGCTTTCATAAATAAAACGATTATGGCGGTGTTTTGTGACACCGTGACATGATTTTTTTTAGGAGTTGGGGGTAAGTATTTGTGTAGTAAGTAGAATTGCTTGGGAATAGTTATGTAATTCTTTTTAGGAGTTGGGGGTAAGTATTTGTGTAGTAAGTAGAATTGCTTGGGAATAGTTATGTAATTCTTTTTAGGAGTTAGGGGTAAGTATTTATGTAGTAAGTAGAATTGCTTGTGAATAGTTATGTAATTCTTTTTAGGAGTTGGGGAGTAAGTATTTATGTAGTAAGCAGAATTGCTTGGGAACAATGAAGCAATTCTTTTGAGAATTAAGGTTGTTTCTTTGGGATATTAAAGGCGTTAAGGAAGTTATAGCTCGCAAACTCGCTCGGAGGTTGAATGACAATGGCTTTAAGTGTTGGGTGAGGTGCCACGTTTATGCCCTCGGCACCCGTCGTCCTGGCTCATCCCGCCGGACTTATGATGCACCAGCAAAAAAATGTCTATATCGTATTATTTGCTTTTTACCTTTTTACTTTTAAATGGCCTTTGCTTGTGTAAAGCGTAAGCAAAAACAAGTTTCCCCTTTCTGTGAACGGCACAGACAGGGGAAGCAGGTTATAGGAAAGGTAATATTTGTTGCACCTTGGTCACCAGCTTTGAGTGCTTGATGAACCATGCGCAGTTAATCTGACGGATGTTTTTGGGCAACAGGTTGGTGTCGCGGAGCTTTCTGAGAAAGTTTCTCAACGGCTTGCCTGGAGATACCATGTCGTCTGTCATGATACCCGTGCGGGCCAGTTCGCGATTGGCCTCAATCTCGTTGATTTCCACTTTCCCTATACGAACCATATAGTCGTCAAGGCAACTTTGGATTTTCTCCATGTTCAAAGAGTTTATCATACGCGGTACTTTTTAGTTAAAAGGTTAATGCAAATATACGACTTTTTCCTATTCGGCAGTCATCTTTTTTATCTTTATTGGACAATATTGACAATAATAAGGATATTTAGGACAGAAGTGTAAGGAATGTTAACCGATTTGTTGCAATGTGAAAACAAAACGCATTTTATAATTTTAAATTAGTGTAAAAACGCCGTGTTTTTATTGTATGTTGATATTTGCGTGTGCAGATGTCAATCCTGCAGCCGGCCGACCGTAAGAAGATTAGTTTGTTGTATGATGTGCAGAGCGGAAATGAAGTGAATTAAGGCAACGGTGTCTGCTTGTTGATTTTTACAAACGGTACTTCTTACTGTCGGCCGACGATGGATTGGGGTTTTATGTACGGTCAGGATTCACGGCTTTCCTTCCATGCTTTCGTCACCTCGTCGATGCCAATCCCGAGAAGGCGCATGTCGTGGAAGATTGTCGGCAGGGTGCGTTCCATGAAGTCGGTGCGGCGCGTGTCGGCAATGTGCGTCCTTGCTCCCGATGATACGAAATATCCGATGCCCCGTTTGTTGTATATTATTCCTTTGCGGGCAAGCTCGTCGTAAGCCTTCACTGCCGTGTTGGTGTTCACCTGTAATAGCATTGCGTATTCGCGAACGCTCGGTATGCGGCTGTCTTCACCATAGGTTCCGGCAATGATTTCGTCGCACAGGCGGTCGGCAATCTGGATGTATATAGCTTTGTCGTTGTTGAAAATCATAAGTTTGTCCATTTGTTGTTGATTACTTGCATGCGGCAGAACAGTTTGTAGGAAGCCCACAGCTCGAAGGCTATCAATGCGGCAAGCGCCATGTCGGTGAGTATGAATAGGGTCGTGGGGCTTATCGGATTGTGCTGGAAGAATATCCTGTGTACATAGGACGTGAAGTCCAGTTCGATGAGGATGTAGCCCGCCGTGTATACTATAATGAATACCATGCCCATCGTGCATAGCCACGAATGTTGGCGGAAGAGCGTTCCTCCGAGAATGAATGTCATGTATCCGGTGACTATGATTTCGATAACCAGCAGCCATGTGGCCATGTCGTTTATCTGTTGGCTTATGCCGGCGTTGAAGAAAACTATGCCATCACAGAAAAAGAATATGTTTTTCAGAAACCAGAACGATACCATGCCGATGTAGCGCTGGTTCAGTATGAAGTCGAGTAATGCTCTCAGCAGGTCGGCGGCGAACAGTGCGGCGATAAACACGATAAAGGCACCTACCGACGAGTAGAGTATCTTGACAATGAACTTTTCCATGTTTGAGGCCGGTTGCATCAGCAGGCTTATCCGTTGTTGCTTGGTCTTCATCGTGGTGAATATCATCGATGCGCATACGGACATGAACAGTACTGCTATGAAAGACAAGGACGCAGCCAGTGCTTGTGCTTTGTCGGTAGAATATTCCGGACTGTATGTGTCGCCTCTTGTACTCAATATGTCGATGGCGAAGAAACACAGGATACCGAACATGATGGACAGTGTCATGCGGAGGGTCACTTTCCAGTTTGATACCAAATCCCACTTGATGGTGAGCAGCAGGCGGTTTAGATTTATATTTCTCATTTTCTTTTGTTTTTTTCTTTTGTTTGTATTTTGTCTCGGATTGTCATGTAACGGGCAGACACGTCTTTCCCGATTTACGCATTAGTGCTTTCTTTGCACATTTTCGTCACGGCGTTGAAGAGCAGTTCGAGGTTGACGGACGTTTCCGGGCTGTTCTCTTTTCTGCGCGCCATGACGGCGTTGCCCTGCAATGTGGGCTCGGCGTATATCACGTCGTCGGCCTGTTCGCCCGGCATGCGGTACTCGAAGGTGTATTTCTCGCAGATGTCGGCCACCGGGCTGTCGAGCAGCATGCCTGTGGGCGAGGCTATCAGGATGTGGTCGAGCAGTTGTTCCACGTCGTGGACCTGATGGGTTGAGATTACTATCGTGCGGTCATCGCTCATGTTTCCTGTCACCACCCGGCGGAACTGGCTCTTCGACGGAATGTCGAGACCGTTTGTCGGCTCGTCCATCAGCAGCAGGCGGGTGCCGGCGGCGAGTGCGAACGACACGTAGACTTTCTTCTTCTGGCCCATCGACAGTTCGTCGAGACGGGCGAACGCAGGCATATCGAAATCGCGCAGGCAACTGTCGAGCACCTTGCGGTCGAAGTTGGGGTAGAAAGGTGCGTTCAGTTTGATGAAAGTGTCGAGCGACACGGGCGGCAGGTCAAATTCCTCGGGAACGATGAACATGTCTCTCAACGCCTCGGGCAGTCGCTTCTTCGTCTCATTGCCGTCAAACGTCACCGTTCCGGCCGTGGGGCGGAGCAGTCCGCAGATGAGGTAGAGCAGAGTCGACTTGCCGGTACCGTTCTTACCCAGCAGTCCGTAAATCCTGTTTTTCTCAATCGTGAGATTGAGTTTGCTGAACACGTTTCTGTTGTTCGGTGTCTTTTGTTTCTTTACAAACGGCAACCCGGTGTGGTTGGCGTATTTGAAACTCATGTTTTTGATTTCAATCATATATTTGTATTTTATGGGTTTGTCAATTTTATTATTATCGTTCTGTCTGACTTTGTTTTGTGGTGTTTCTTACACCTTTAGGCTGTGTTCACCCTCTCATGCCGGTTTGGCCTTGTGGCGTTTGCCGGTGTTCATGGCATATTAATTTTACGAAATGTGTGCATGTATGCAGCGTTTTTTTTGTTTTGTTTATCAATGATATTTATATCAGGGTTGTGCTGTTCGGCATTCAGACGGCTTTGTCCCAAGTCTGATTAGCGGAGTGTGATTCTCTCCCGCCGGGCTGTTTTTCGCTTTGCATTGATATAATTGCATTTTAAATGACAATGTGCATTTGCGTACTACTTTGATATTACACTGCAAATGTAGTACATTTATTTCTTTTTCCACAAACATTTTATGAGTTTTTTTAATCAATTATGCTGTTTGGCTTTTTCTCATGCTTTTCCGGGTATATTTTTGTTTCTTATCCCATGAATTTACATCCGTTTTGTTATACTTGCATTGATTATGTAAGAGAAATCCCATCTCCTTTTTCATTTATGTACCGAGACAATGTACGTGTGGTTTGAGCCTCCCGTATTGTCGTGTGTTGATTACAATCTTAAAGTTTCGGAATAATCATTACAAAAGTCCTCTCATATTTCGATTGTTTTGGAATTTAAAATCCGTGGCCGCAAATAAGCGGGCTTTGGGCTTGTTTGGGTAACTTGTTGTATATCAGTGATGTATGCCGTTTTAAACGTATTGCGGCTCAGGATATTCTGTTTTGTGGAGGCGGAAATGATGCGATTGGCGTCCCGTTGCCTTGCATTTAGATGCCCGTTGGCTTCCGTTTAGTTGCTAAACGCTTTGCAATATGCCGCTAATCGCTTTCCAACGAGCGTCCCGTTGCGGAAAATCGGCCGGACTATCGTATTGTATATAGTGTATTGTATAGTGCCGGTTTTTCTATTTCATGAAAAAACAAAGTGTTAAAATCGTGATGTTTTTATTACATTTTCCTGCCGTGGCTCTGAGGTGGTTCAGACACAATGGTTTCGTTAAAGAAATGAATAGAGGTGTGTTTGAAGTTAAAAAACATTAAACATGTGTTACGTTTATTCTACACCTGCGTCATAAATATATAAATTTGCAAGGCGAGATTACGGAAATATATGTCAGGATAGAGGCAAGGACGGATCTTTTACGGGATTGTGGACAGGGCGGAAAGAGATTATTGCGTGTTGTATATAATTAAGGTAATACCTTAATATATGGATGTGATATAAATATATACGGAAAACAATAAAACAAAGGAAAGGGAATAATATGAAAAAGAACATTGTTATTATGTCGCTTGTTGCCGGCTGCATGCTCGCCACGGGCTGCGCAAGCAAGAAGGAGTTGGAAGGCTGTCGCGCTGAGAATAAGGAGCTCACGGGCAAGTATCAGGATACGCGCGAGGAGTTGGCCGCGAGCAAGACGCGTGTGGCAAGTCTTGAAAGTCAACTCGCACAGCAGAAGAGAGACTATGCGGCTCTGCAACGTTCGCTCGACAAGAGTCTTACGTCTACCAGTCAGAACAACGTGAACATCTCTAAGCTTGTTGATCAGATAAACGAGTCAAACCAGTATATACGCCACCTCGTGGAGGTCAAGAGCAAGAGCGACTCGCTGAATATGGTACTGACTAATAATCTGACACGCTCGCTGTCGAGAGAAGAGATGAAAGAAGTGGATGTGCAGGTGCTCAAAGGTGTGGTGTACATCTCGCTGGCCGATAACATGCTGTACAAGAGCGGCAGTTATGAAATCAATGACCGTGCGGCAGAGACGCTGTCGAAAATAGCAAAGATCATAACCGACTACAAGGACTATGACGTGCTCGTGGAAGGAAACACCGACAACGTGCCTATCTCGCGGCAGAATATCCGCAACAACTGGGATCTGAGTTGTCTTAGAGCATCGAGTGTGGTTCAGTATCTGCAAGACCATTATGGTGTAGACCCGAAACGTCTCACGGCAGGAGGCCGGGGCGAGTATAATCCGCTGACGACCAATGCCACAGAGATGGGAAAACAGCGTAATCGCCGTACACAGATTATCATAACTCCGAAACTCGACCAGTTTATGGATTTGATAGACAAGGCTCCGGAGCAGTAAGCGTTCTTCTGTGGGGCTCCCTGTGATTTGCGACAGCATATCCGGTGGCTTACATGATGATTCGTGCGCGACTGCCTGGCAGTCGCGCACGAACGTTTTATCTCATCACGGCTTTAATCGTTTTGCCGTCTTGCCTGATTATTATGATGCCGCTGTGCGGTATCGTTTTGTCGAGCTTGCGGCCGTCGGGAGAATACATTTCGTATTTACGGTCGAAGTCTATGCCGGTATTTCTGTCCGTGACATCGCCTATGGATGATGTCGACGCGGTGCCGCTGACGCTTATGTTTTTAATTTCCCATTGCATGTTCTCGGCCGTGGTGCTGCGGTAGTGGAACGCCACCCGTATTTTCTTGCCGGCGAAAGCGTCGAGTGAGATGTCTCCCGAGTTGTTGAACGCCCAACTGTTTCCTGCCGGCCATGTGAAACCGGTGAGTGGGGTGGCCTGCCCGTCGCAGATGATTTCAACGTCAAGAACATCTTGTGGGGCATGGGTGCTGCGGTGGTTGACGGCGTGCGTGAACGAAAGGCTTGCTCCTGCGTATTCCGTCAGGTCTATCTCGGGCGAGATTAGAGAGGCGTCGGAGTCGTGACCGCTGTTGTCGTAATATGCCGTGGCTATCCAACCGTACTGGTTGTCGCGTCTCCATACATTGAAACCTTCGTATGGAAGGGTGGATGCATTCTGCGTGAAGCCGCCTCCGTCGGTGGTGAAATCCACTTGAAGTATATTTTCTTCGTTCGGATCGGGATTGTCGCCGCCACCATCGTCGATATATTCGTCAGCTTTGACAGTGGTTTCCGGGTCGAAAGCGTATGTGATGCTGTCACCCCATACATATTCCATAAGGTTAGGGAAGTCGACAAACGGGTTGCGGTTGCCTTGTATTTTTGATACCTCATTATTTCGTTTGATCTCCAGTTCATCCACGATATCTGTCTTCGCCCACTCTATATATAGCGTGTATGCCCATTCTTTCAGAGTAGGGTAGTAGCCTTGGGTCAGTATTTGGTTGGCTTGTGTCCCGCTCCATGTCATGTTCTGGTATGCGGTTGCCATGTACATGTAGCCTCTGGCGAAATCGCCTTTCCATTTGTCGGCCGGTTCCCACAGCTGATAACCGTTGGTTCCCGTGCCAATCCGGGTGCATCCGTTGTCTGTCGTGACGGTCGTTACCTTTCCCATGGGATAGTTCTGCTTGCTCGAATTGATCTTTTCTTCGCAAGGCATGAGGTTATACAGATCTTTATATGCCTGGTTTTTGCTTCCGCCCCACCAGCTCTTGGGGAAAGAGTGCTCGATGTTCATCCCGCTGACAGCGCTTCCTTTTGCTCCGAAGTAACGCTTGTCGTTGCTGTACCTGTCTATGACCATACCGTCTTCGGCTTGGTCTGTGGAGTAAAAACCGTACCATGTCGTTCCGTTGCCGTTTCCGTAGTCGAGAACTTTGGCGTTTTTGATTATCTCATGTATTGCATTTTTCAGTTCGGCGCCTTTCTTGCCTTTCAGTGAGGCATAATATCCGGCCGGTATCTGTGCTGTTGCCGTAAGCGCAGTGGTTGCCATGACGAATATGGCTGCGGCGGTTTTGAAGTCTTTTCTCATCATAAAAATTCTTTTGTCGCTAAATGTTTTAATTCTGTAATTATGTAAATAATAATTAGTAAATAACGGAAAGTCTACAAAGATACATCTTTTTGGACAAAAGGAAGCGGAATGTATATAAAATAACGGGGGTACGGTAATTAACGATGAAGAAATCCGATAATGTAAATATGTTACGGTGGTTTACAGGTATATCGACTTTTTTATGGCACTATCGAAAGTTTTGTGTAAACGAAGGAATACGGGATTCTAAAATTAGTTCCGTATTCCTCGTTTACACAATATTATGGACACAGCCAGAATATCTATAAGCACCCAACAAAGAGGTTGCTGCCGCAGAACTTGACAATCTGGAAAAGAAATGGGGAGGAAAGTATCCATACGCCATACGTTCATGGAGGAACAATTGGGATGACCTGACTGTTTTCTTCCAGTTTCCGCTGGAAATCAGAAAAATAATCTATACCACAAATCTCATTGAGAACCTGAACGGAAAAATCAGAAAGTACACGAAATCAAAGCTTTCATTCCCTTCGGACGATGCCGTAAAAAAGACCGTATATCTTTCGCTTATGGAGATTGAAAAGAAATGGACAATGCCTATTTCAAACTGGGGCTTTATTATGAATCAATTTATGCTTATGTTTGAAAACAGAATCCAGATATAAGAAGATTACAACTCTTACCTTTGCAGTGTCAATAGCGATTGGCACTTTTTTCTAGTAAGAGAGATGTCCATCGGGTGGATAATTGTTTGTAGTTTTGCTAAAATGATTG